>NZ_JAEQCT010000022.1:23888-89711 GCF_020738205.1 Microcoleus sp. PH2017_24_DOB_U_A | reverse complement strand
CAAATAGTCTCGTGCGATCGCCCGAGTTGCGGACAAAGCTACCCAAATAGTCAAGGATGGGTAGCTTTGTCCATAAATTAAGTTACAGTTTCAAACCCAGTCCGCAAGAAGAACCCCTATTCGCCCACCAAGAATCCCTCTATCGCTTCTTGCTCAAAGCCACGGCGTACAACGCTGACGATCGCTTCCAGTCGGCGGAGGAAATGGCCGATCGATTGTTGGGAGTGTTGCGGGAAGTGGTAGCACTGGAAACAAATACGCCGCATCCGGCTGCCAGTACCCTGTTCGGCTCGGATATGCTCGCGCTGACGGCATCTTCAGACTTGGAACCGATTGGCGCGGACTTCCGACAGTTGCCCGTACCGACGATCGATAGCAACGATCCAGCTTTTAACGCGGTATTGAATGCCCAAGCGATCGCCGATCCCATACAACGTCAGGTGAATTTGGAGCAGGTGGTGCAGCAGTATCCCAACTCTCGCGAAGCTTTACTCCGACTGGCTGACAGTGCGATCGAGATTCGCCACTATCCAGCCGCCGAAACGGCACTAACGCAAGCCGAACAACTCGATGCTTGGGATTGGCGCGTGCGTTGGTATCGCGGTAGGTTGCTGCTGGCGCGGGGTCAGGCAAAACCCGCACAGGAACAGTTCGATCGCGTTTACTCGGAATTGCCGGGGGAACTGTCTCCTCAACTAGCATTGGCGCTGGCGGCGGAATTGGCAGGCGATCGCAAGCAGGCAATTAAGCTCTACGATCGCGTGTGTCGGACTGACCCCAGTTACGTCAGCGCGACGTTTGGCTTGGCCAGGTGTTTGAGTGCTACAGGCGATCGTCAGGCGGCGGTGGAGGCGTTGCGACGAGTGCCGCCAACCTCGAATTTGTCGGTGCGATCGCGGGTGGAAACGGCACGGATGCTGATCGATCGAAAACATACCGCACCAGGAGCCAAGGAGTTGAGCCTAGCAGCCACGACGCTCGAAGCCTTAACGCTCGAAGGCATGGAGCGGCATCGCTTGACGAAACAGCTTTTAGAAACGGCGCTAGGATCGATCGCTTCAAAAGCGATTCAGCCATCGGCGATCGTCCTTTTGGGGCATCAACTGCAAGAAGTTGAGCTCAGAAAAGGGTTAGAAAAAGCCTTGCGCGCCATGGCACATTTATCCACGGGAGCGGAAAAGATTCGTTTGGTTGATGAGGCGAATCGCGTGCGTCCGAGAACATGGTTGTAGGAGAGGAAAGCGAATGGAATTCACGCCTACGCGGACTCAGGAATTTTCAACCTGCACAGGCCGATTTTACTCCTGTAGCCGCGTTTTGAACCGCCATATTTTCTTGTTATATCAAATCCGGTAACATCAGAATTATTCATCTCTCTTGTCTCTCTCTGTGTTCTCTGCGCCCTCTGCGGTTAAATCATTCCGATCCAGCAGGAAGCGATATTACTCATGCTTTTTTAAGACCCAAACTATGCAATGTCCCAACTGTGAAGCTTTAGTTCAAATAGACGATCGCTTTTGCGAAGAATGCGGTACGCCACTGGTCAATTCACCCGTCAATGTTACTGAAACTTCTACAAAACTATGCAATAAATGCGGCGCGGCACCCGAGGCGATCGATGCCGATGGATACTGTTCGGTTTGCGGGTTCAAGAATGAACACCGGCAAGTCCGAGAAACCGATCGCATGGAAGTGAATCTTCAGCCTAATTTCGCGGGAGTGAGCGATCGGGGATTGAGACACGAACGCAATGAAGATTACTTCGCTTGTGCGGTAATAGAAAGCAGTAACACTTATATTGCGATCGCCTGCGATGGGGTGTCGAGTTCTCAGTTTCCCGAATTGGCATCGAAAGCAGCGGCAGAAGGTGCCAGAGATGGCATTGTCACTGCTCTAGAAAAACATCTTTCCCCAGAAACAGCTCTCCAACACGGAATCGCTGCCGCACTCAATGAAGTCTGTGTTATTCCTCATAGGAGTTTGAATCAAGATGCACCTTCGACGACGATTGTTGCGGCGGTAGTACAAAATTCGATCGCGACAATTGCTTGGTTGGGAGATAGTCGCGCCTACTGGATCGATCGGGAAAACTCCCAACTGCTGACGCGAGATGATTCTTGGTTGAACGAAATAGTTACATCGGGACAAATGAGCGCAGCCGAAGCTAGCAAGTCCGATAAAGCTCATGCCATTACGCGCTGGCTGGGTGTGGATGCTAAAGAGGATGCTGTTCCTTCGATCGTGCAGTTTCCGATTCCCGGTTCTGGATATTTGTTACTTTGTACGGATGGATTGTGGAATTATGCACCCGACGCCCCACAACTCGCCGATCTTGTCAAGGGCAATGCTTCAGAAGATGCGATCGGCATGGGGCGCCATCTCGTAGAATTTGCTCGCTCTTGTGGCGGTCGAGATAACATTACTGTCACTCTGTTAGTCGTTTGAGGATAATATTATAAGAAGGAAGAAGGAAGTTTGGCAATGAAGCTGTGTACGGAATGTAACGGATGTAAATAAGATATTGCAACGTTCTCCATTAACCTGTAGGGGCAGGTTCGCCAACCATATCTAATGAGTACCAACAATCTTAATAAACCTGCCCCCACCCAACGAGAGATTCACGATCGCGCTCTTTGATATAATTGGGGAATGTGCGATCGCAATTCTATCGCTGGCTGGCGAGAAACCGGGTTTCTGCGAATAAGGTCTGCTGAGTACGAAGCATATAAAAAGAAACCCGGTTTCTGAGATTGTGCGATTCCCTACGGGATAGCTGCGCTTCACGAATTTCTGTCGTTAGGTGAGGGCGAGTTTTTGTAAATTGTCGATGTTCATTATAGATAGTGGGCTCACGGGCCCTTACAGGATAATTGATAATACTGCAAGATCTCAGTTCTACTCAACCTACACTCTAATCTCTTTTCTCAATCTGTAAATTAGCATCATTTTTACTGAAAAAAGCATCGATCGCATTTACTCAAAATTCATTCAAAAAACTCAAAAACAATGTCTACCCAATTCCAAGCCGAAGTCTTCCAAAATCCCTACCTTCATCAAGGTTCCAGAGAAGTCAATGCCATTATGACCGTCACCGTCCGTGGGGACGAAAATATTGGCATCGCACCTCAAACAGGAGGCAAACTCTTCGGGATTATCTGCGATATTTCCGGTTCGATGCAGGGCGCAAAAATCCACGCCGCCAAAAATGCGATGATTAAACTCGTGCAGTTAATTCCGGCGGATACCTCCTTTTTTATCGTGGTAGGTTCCACTCGCGCCCAGGTAATTTTTCCCACTGCCCTAGCCACAGTAGAAAACAAATCCCAAGCCATTTCCCAAATTAAAGAAGTCCAAGCCAGTGGCGGTACATTAATGTCTCAATGGCTGGAAGCTTCACTAACGCAGTTCAAAGAGATGCCCAATGCCGTCAGACAAGCCCTATTGCTTACCGACGGGCAGAACGATGATTCCGACCAAAAACGCCTAGAAAAGGTGCTGCAAGCGTGCGAAGGTGTATTTCAGTGCGATTGTCGGGGCGTGGGAACCGACTGGCGCGTCAAACAGCTTCAGTTCATTGCCAACAGGCTACTCGGAACCACCGATATCATCGCCAACGCGGTGCAAATAGAAGCGGATTTCCAAACCATTCTCGCCCAAGCAATGACTAAAACGGTGAGTGATGTCGCCTTGCGTTTGTGGACTCCCCAAGGGGCAAAGGTGCGATTTTGCAAGCAAGTTAGTCCCGAAATTGTCGATTTGACCGATCGCGCCCAATCTATTAAACCGCAAGTTTGCGACTATCCGACAGGGGCTTGGGGAACGGCAGAATCGCGCGATTACCACTTCTGCATTGAGGTGAATCCCGGTAATGTGGGAGATGAGATGCTGGCGGGAAGGGCGAGTTTAATTTACACCGCTGATGGGGTGGAAACGAAAATTACCGAGGCGCGGATTCTAGCGGTGTGGACGGATGACGAACAGAAATCTACGAAAATCGATCGGCGAGTGGCGCACTACACCGGACAAGCAGAACTCGCGCAAACCATTCAGGAAGGACTTGAAGCCCGCGATAAAGGTGATGTAGAAGTGGCGACGGCTAAGCTGGGAAGGGCTGTCAAACTCGCCCATGACTCCGGAAATGAGGGAACGGCGAAACTGCTGCGCCAGGTGGTGGAGGTGGAAGATGCACCCACGGGAACAGTTCGTTTGAAGCGGAATGTGGCGAAGGAAGATGAAATGGCATTGGAAACTCGATCGACCAAAACAGCACGAATTTCGAGAAATTAGCCATCCCAAATCTATAGCAGTTGACAGTTGACAGTTGACAGTTGACAGTTACATAGTACGAGCATCTAACCGTTTCTGCTCAAGGGTATTAGGATCTATTTATGACATTATTTATGTCCCGATACGGTTCAGTTAAGATTGTCCGAAGAGAGGAACGAAGCATAAGCCCTTCGGGCAGGCTTCGCCAACGCAGTGTCTATGTTTCATGAGTTTTCCCTGTGACAATCTCCGATCGCAATCGTATTGATTTATGTCCTAACCTATGTGGCGGTTGCTATACAATCCCAAATCTAGAATCCACAATCGGCAATCCAAAATCCAAAATCCAAAATCGTATAGATAATTATGTCAGTCTATCAGTGTCCAAAAGGTCACGAATCGATCGAATCCGATTATTGTTCGGAATGCGGCGCGAAGATTAATGGAGGTGCGGCTGTCGAAGCCAAAAGTCCGCCCGTTCGAGTTGCCACAGCTACCATTAACTGTCCCGATTGCGCGACTCCACACGAGGAAGATAGCGGCAACTTCTGCGAAATTTGTGGCTATAACTTCGTCACCGGTGCGAGTGGAGAAATTCCGATTCCCAAGGCATCAGGAATCGCATCTTCTGTTTTGGATGCGGGTACTATAGATGCGGGCGCAACCCATGTTTCCCCGACATCTACCTCACCCACAACGACAGGAACTCCCGAACTTCTCATCACAGTCGATCGCACTTTGCGCTGTGAAGGTAGCCCGGAACCGCCCGCGTTTACCCCCATGACTTTCCCTATGGAAAAACCCAGTACCCTCATCGGACGCACTAGCGATGTCCGCGCCATTTATCCAGATCTCGCCCTCGATTTGGACGATGCCATTTCCCACCGCCACGCCGTCATTCACCGCCAACCAGATGGGGCATTAATCCTGCGCGATATCGGTTCCACCAACGGTACGTTTCTCAATGGGGTTGAACTTGTGCCGATGACAGATATTAGTCTGAAAGATGGGGATGAAATTACGTTGGGACATTGGACAAAGATGATTGTTAATATTACCCAGTCTTAACTAGCAGGCAAATCGGTAATTGATAAAAACTCCCCCACCAATGACAAATTATATCATGTCCGATAGATTACCACAATAACAAAAACAGTTCGTAGTGCGGACTTAAGTCCGCATCTTTTAACCAATTACCCATTACCAAATTTATGAGCCAAGTTACCACCAATTCTGCTTCAAGAAAAAAGCCCAGTTCGATCGCAAATTGGAAGACAAAATTCACCACCCCTCAGATTCTGCGATGGGGATTGTACCTGGTGTGGGGAGTCAGCCTTTTAGCCTTGGGGACTGCCAATGAAGCAGTGAAAATGCAGCGCGATGCGATCGAAACCATCGGCAAAAATACCGCACCCAGCGTCTTAACTGCCCAGCGAATTAAAGATAGCCTCGCCGATTTGGATGCCAATGCTGCTAACGAATTGCTCGTCAAACCGGGCGAGAATCCTCAAGCCGCTAAAGATTATCGGGGACGGCAAGAAAAACTGTCTAAACTCCTGGCATTAGCGGCGGAGAACATTACGGAGGGGGATGCAGAACGCCAACAGATTCGCACGCTGATCCTATCGTTGGGGGACTACATGACGCAAATCGAACGGGCGCGATTGGCGAACGAACGGGGGGATTCGCGATCGCTTTTGGAGGCGTATCGCAAAGCAGCAAACATTTTGGACTCAATTTTACTACCTGCTGCCGAACAATTGCAAAATGTTAACTTAGAGAGTCTGGATCGAGCTTATATCTCACAAAAAGCGCGATCGGCTAACCTCTTGTTCCTCGCAGTTATTGGCAACCTCTTGCCACTTGTCATGTTGGGACTATTACAACTGTTTCTCTACCACCGAATGCGCCGCAATCTCAATCCCTATTTGTTGGGAGCTACCCTATGTGCGATCGTCTTATTCTTTTATATCACCAATGCACTAAATGCGGCTTCCTATCATCTGAAAGTCGCTAAGGAGGATGCCTTTAACTCGCTTTTGCCGTTGCGACAGGCTCGCGCTCTTGCCTACAGTGCTAATGCCGATGAAAGCCGCTATTTGCTCGATCGAGAATTTGCGGCTCAACACGAACGCAAATTTGTTGAGAAAATGGCGAAAATTGCCGTCATCCCCGCCAATCTGCTGGATTTTGAGTCTGTCGCTAAGGAATTCAAGCCATCCAACGTCCAGGGTGTCGCGGGTTTTAGTGGATTATTCGCCGAAGAATTTGCCAATATTACTTTTGGTGGAGAGCGAGACGCGGCGGTGGAAATGTTATCGGCATTTGGGGTTTATGTTAACATTGACAAACAAATTCGCTCGCTGGTAAATAGCGACAAAAGAGCTGAAGCGATCGCACTATGTACGGGAAATAAACAAGGGCAATCTAATTGGGCGTTCACTCAATTCCTTAAAAAACACAATGATGTAACAGACATTAATTTAACCGCGTTTACAGAGAATCTCGATCGGGGATTTAAAAGTGTAGGTTATGTGCCCGATAAATCCCAGCAATCAAGTGATGATATTTTGCAGGGGGCTATGCTCGATCGATCGTTTAAAAATACCTACCAAGTTGAGATGTGGAGTCTTGCGTTAATTAGTGCGATCGCTATTTTAACCTTTTTTGGACTCAATCTGCGTTTGAAGGAATATTCATGATTCTCCAAAGAAGTCAATTGGGGCTTTTTCGTGGGGTGGGGGGCGGGTTTATTTAACCTGTCTGCTACCTTTTAGGCTGTTGGCGAACCAGCCCCTACAGGATTATTGATAATGCTGCAAGATGTCAGTGGGGTGGGGGCTGGTTTATTTAACCTGTCTGCTACCTTTTAGGCTGTTGGCGAACCAGCCCCTACAGGATTATTGATAATGCTGCAAGATGTCATTTATATCGACTTAAAAGAACGATTCAATAACTTTTCATACTCACTGACAAGCTGGATTGCTTGCCCTAACGGAGTAGGTCGAGTATATAACAATTGCTTGGCTTGTTGGGCAATTTGACTCAATTGTTCGTTTTCTGCCATCCCTTTGGCTAATGCTTTAGCTTGCAGTGCTTGGAGTCGTCCTCGCAATTCTTGACGCATTTCTAGCGCAGTTTGATTGTCTGTATAGGCTTGTTGTTGAGCGGATAAATACTCTTGCGTTCTGACTCGCCAATTCTGTAAACCAATCTTAACTGGTTGAAATATGCCTTCTTTGAACTTAATTTTTAGTCGAGCGAGCCACTGATTTAAAGCTTCAATTTGTTCGTCCGCTAAAGGCTGCGATCGCGTTGCAGCTTCTGTTATTTTTTCCTGATACTCTGCAAAAATAGTTTGATGTTGCTGATTTAAATGAATTAAGTTTTGCAGAAGTTGATGCGCTTGAGATAATTCTTGTTTAACCGATGCTTTTTGCCGAGCTATTTCCTCTAAATACTGTCTCGATCGAATGATAATTGGTTCAATTTCTCGCTCGAACTCATCGCTGACACCTAACGGATCGCAGATAATGCGATCGCCAAAATCGAGCAAATTTTGCTGAGCAACTGCTAGTTCATTACTCCTCCGAATACCGAGAGAGTCAGCTAAAGTTTGGATCGATCGCATTTCAGTTTGGGCTCGCGTCAGTTGTGCTGCTAAATGCGATCGTGCCGTCTCCACTGCGACAACCACATCTTTCGCGACTTGAAAAGCAGCAGTCATCACCTCCAGTAATTTCGCAGGTGCAATTGCATTTTGGGTTTGGGCTGCACTTAGTAAGTCTCGCTGTGCTAGAGGAATTTGTTGTTCGCCAAGTTGAATCGAATTTCCCGTTAAAAGATATTCAATTTCACGCAGTTGAGATTCTGCACTGGAAATCAAAAACTTAGGAACTTGCTTGCGGAGCATCACAGCCCGATCGATCGTTTTAACTAACAAATCAAAATTCTGAAAGAGGTCATTCATCGCACTGAGTGCGGGAACAACCTTTGCTTTTGTTTTGCCAGTTAACTCAACGTCAGATGGCATTGCAGTGAGTTGTTGATAAGTTGGCAATCCATGCAAATCAATCAGATTTTGACTGATGCGATCGAGATTCTGTTTCCACTGAGCTAGCAGGCGATCGATTTGTTCTACATTCACGGTTGCAATTTCGATTATCTATATTTGTGCAGTAGATTACCATTTTATCAATTTAAAATCTAAATTAAAGTATTGTCTCTATCTAGATGAGTCCGGGTGTATTCCCGAAGCTGAATTTCCAGGTAAAATAGGAGTCTCTGCCATCTTCGCTCGAACTCGCATTTGGGTGCATCTGGGTTTTGTAAAAAGCATTTTTTCTTTGAGTGCTGTCCCCGCTCACGTATTGTACAATATGCGAGCGGGGACAGGACTATAATAATAATAATGTAAAACTGAGATGCTCCAGATCGAACTCGCACTCTGCCATTCATAGGTTATTTACAGGATGTCTAAGCTGTTGCAGCATTTAAATTGTATATTTCGATGACGATGGAGAATTCTATCCCCCGATCCCCATCGGACTCTCTACCTCTCAATCAGGATATACAATTTAAATACGCCAGAGGCAATCTCGCACGATGTTTATTAAAAAATTAATCAATTATAAATATGGATTTGACGATCGCCCGACAACTCTTTTATCAAGAAATTAATCAGCCAGAGGCTGCGATCGATCTGGCGAAAGCTGCGCTGTACATGGCTTTGGAAGAATACCCGAATTTTGAGCCTCTGGATTATCTCAACGCACTTGACACGATCGCCGATCGAGTGCGTTTGCGCCTCCCGCCACAGAATTATCCGCTGCGGATCATTCAAACTATTAACCGCTATTTGTATGACGATTTGGAATTCTCCGGCAATAATGCTGATTATTACGACCCCCGCAATAGCTTTTTGAATCAAGTGATCGATCGCCGCACTGGGATTCCCATCTCTTTATCTTTGGTTTATTTGGAGGTTGCTAAGCGGATTGATTTTCCGATGGTGGGGATTGGGATGCCGGGACATTTTTTGATTAGGCCGGATTTTGAGGATGCTGGGATTTTTGTGGATGCGTTTAATGGTGGCGAGATACTATTTCCTGAAGATTGTCAAGGGAGGCTTTCTCAAATTTACGGTCAACCTATGGAGTTGCAGCCGGCTTTTCTCGCGCCGGTAAGTCCGCGGCAGTTATTGGGGCGAATGCTGGGAAATCTGAAGGCGATTTACTTCCAACAGGGTGATGCTATGAGGTTTCTGGCGGCGATCGATCGGCTTTTGCTGCTGTTTCCTGATGCACTCTTGGAAAGGCGCGATCGCGGAATTCTCTATTATCAACTGGGGCGCTTGGCCGAGGCGCGGCACGATTTGGAACTATACATTACCAATGCTCCGAATGCTGAGGATGCTGCTAGAATTCGCCTATTGCTCGAAAGGCTCGACCAAAACTAAACTTAAATTTGCGATCGCTAGTCAAGGTTGCAGCTATTGGCTCGCACAACATCACAGGTGAAACCGACAATCTATATAGTTACAGGGCGATCGCCAAATCTCGCTTTTATAAGTTTTGCAAAGGTATATAAAATTGTCAAAAATCGGAGTATAACATATAAATTATGAATTAACACCTATCTTTTGATAGGTTCAATTGGCTTGACATGACTGTATAATACCTAGGTCATTTACGGAACTTCTGAATCCACTTTCCCGACTGATACCTGGGCATTCGATCGAACGAAAAAGTATTTTGACGTAAAGAGGCATAAACTCATGAACTTTAAGTTTCAACAAGGTTATCTTAACGGAATGCAACCGCAGTCAGCCCATTTAGCCAAAAGAATCTCAAAGTCTTTATCATTAGGTTTGGCGCTTTTGGTGGGAACAAGTACAGTATTGCTGAGCAGTAGCAAAGCCTTTGCATTAGACAAAGTTACCGTAAAATACGGTGCTGTTGACGTAACTTTACCAATGAGCGATTTGCAAAGCTTTGCACAAACCGGCAAACCATCATCTCAACTGCAAAGTGTTTTGAGTCTTGCGAAACAAACTCCCGAATCGGTGCGCGAAATATTAACGCGAGAAGTGGCTTTAGATCCCCAAATGGTTTCGCGGCTGGCAAATACTTATTTTGGGGAAATTGTTTTCAAGCAATTGGGTGAGGTTGCTTATACCCCGGCTACAAAGGCACAAAGCGCGCCGGCACTGCGCGATGCTTTGGTTGCAGCTTCCAAAGATGGCAAACTATCCCTGATGGAAGTGATGCAAAATTACACTCCTCCGGCTTTAGAAGTTGATGGCAATCAAGCTATGGCTATCTACCAGCGAGTGATTAAAGATATCCAAGATTTGCAAGCTATGTATCAGAATTCCCCGGGTTTGCAAAGTACGGCTGGTCAAGCAAGACAAATGATTTGTCAGCCCAACTCATCATCGGGGGCTGGGAAGTAAATCATTTTGCTCTGGATTGGGAATGGGGAATGGGGAATGGGGAATGGGGCATAGGGCATAGGGCATAGGGCATAGGGCATAGGGAATTGGTGCTTTCTTTTCCTATTATCTCTTACTTTTCAGCCATTACCGATGACCCATTACCCAATTACCAATTCCCCATTACACCTTGCCAATTTCTTGAGATAATTGCTCGGCTACCCGTTTGAGCCGGCGCAGTTGGCTTTTCATATCTTTTTGCGTCCAAGGGGCTGCAAAGCGATTGAATCCAAATCTAATTAAAGGATTGGGAATTTGAAATTCAAAGCGGTTAATCAAGAGAGTCCCTTGGATTTGGGGCTGGCATTCCCAGCGATCGCATCCTTTGAAATATCCGTCGAACCCCCATACAATTAAACCGGGTTGTCGCTCCAACACAACACTCTCTAAAGTGGGTTGCAAAACGGGAATTTTTATGATAAATAAACTGCGACTTCCTACAGCAGTATCCCATTCGCCCTCTGGATCGCAACGCAGCAGCGGATTGAGCCATTTGTGCATTAAAGTGCGATCGACTATACAGCGCTCCACCAACGTAGCAGCAGCGCGAATTTCAATGGATTGCTCGAAAACTTGACGAATTGACATGAGAACCTGCAAGCTAGAAGCGTATTCTTACAGTTTCTTATTTTCCTTGTCAAATCTGACCTTAACCTGAAAAAACAATGAATGAAACTTGGCAAGAAATAACTCAACCGATATCGGGCCCAATGGCGGTTGTGTCCGATCGAATCTTGGCACAGGCCCAGGTAGCCCCGAATCCGCTCTCAGAAGCGGAGCGGGGATTAAACAATCTATTTGCGGGCAAAGACATTGAAAATCTCGTCTGGGCGATCGGCATCCTGCTAATTGGCTTGATCGTATCAGCCCTCGTCTCATCTTTAGTCGGCGGATTGCTCAAGAAAACAACGATCGACAACCGACTGGCTGCTTGGATTACCGGGCGCCCGGAAGGAGAAGGATCTCCGCAAGTGGAAAAATGGATTTCCGGTGCGGTATTCTGGATCATTTTTATCTTTTTCCTAGTTGCCTTTTTCAACCGGCTGAATCTCACGGCTGTCTCGCAACCGCTGAATACTTTTCTCAACCAAATTGCTGGTGCTTTGCCGAAGTTGGCTAAAGCCCTAATTTTCTTGGGGATTGCTTGGGTGGTGGCGACAGTTGCCAAATTAGCCTTGTCGCGGGCGATGCGGACTTTTGGCGTAGACGAGCGCTTGAACCAGCAGGTGGGTACTGCACCCACCGAGACTCCTTTGCTGCTGAGCGATACTCTGGCAAATGCGCTGTACTGGTTCATTTTTCTGCTGTTTTTGCCGTTGGTTCTCGAATCGCTGGATTTACAGCAGGCTCTGCTGCCAGTGAATAATTTGCTGAACCAAATTTTGGCGGCAATTCCGAAGATTCTGGAAGCTGTGCTGATTGGGTTTGTGGGCTGGCTGCTGGCTCAAGTTGTGCAGCGGATTGTTACGAATCTGCTGGCTGCTGCTGGCGCGGACAGTTTGGGCGCTCGGTTTGGCATTTCCCGGAGTTCGGGCGGACAATCGCTGTCGTGGATTATCGGCACAATTGTCTATGTGTTGATTTTGATTCCTACGGCGATCGCAGCTTTGAATGCTTTGGACATCCAAGCGATTTCCTTGCCGGCGATCGCGATGCTCAATACGATTCTGGGCGCGCTTCCTAACATTTTTACAGCAGCGATAATTCTCGCGGTTGCTTACTTTTTGGGGCGCTGGATCGGCGATTTGGTGACGAATATCTTGACGGGAATTGGCTTTAACAATGTCTTTTCTTGGTTGGGAATGCAGCCGAAACAGCCGCTGCGACTACCGCCGTCGAGTTCGACGGATCCCGACGCAACTGTACTTCAGGAACCGGATGTTGCGGCACGCACGCCTTCGCAATTTGTCGGCATTGTGGTGCAGGTAGGCATCATGCTGTTTGCTGTGGTGGCGGCTACCGACGTGCTGAAGATTCCAGCGCTGACTGCGATTGTTAGCGGTATTGTGCTGGTTGCTGGTAGGGTGCTCTCTGGTTTGGTGGTATTTGCGATCGGCTTGTATTTGGCGAATCTGGCGTTTAGTTTGATTGCTAGCTCTGGAACTCGCCAAGCGCGGCTGTTGGGCCAAACGGCTCGAATCGCGGTGATTGCTTTTGTTGGAGCCTTGGCGCTGCAACAGATGGGCATTGGCAGCGATATTGTGAATTTGGCTTTCGGGCTGTTGCTCGGGGCGATCGCCGTTGGGATTGCTCTAGCTTTTGGTTTGGGCGGGCGCGAGATTGCGGCCGACGAACTTCGCGGATGGCTAGCGTCATTTAAACAAGATAAGACGCCACGTTCGTAAGTCTAATTGATCGGTAAAAAATGGCGTTTGTCCTTAACAAACGCCGTTTTTTTATGCTTAAATTTATCGAACCTGCTAAAATAAGATCAGCGAGAATTGAGGAGACTTAAACCGTGACAGTTTTAACTCAACAAATCGAAGAAGAAATAGAATATCCCAGCAGCGACGGAGAACCGATGGCGGAAAGTGACATCACGCGCGATTACATGACTTACGGCGTGGAAGCTCTGAAGCAGCACTTTCAAGGGCGATCGGATGTCTATGTGTCAGCAAATTCTTTCGTGTATTACGAAGAAGGAAACAAATCAGCAGTAGTTGCTCCCGACATTTATGTAGTATTTGGAGTCAGAAAACGCCAGAGAGATAACTATAAAATCTGGAAAGAAGCAGGGATAGCACCGCAGTTTGTCTTAGAAATAACCTCAGAAACAACTCAAGATGTAGACCAAGAAACCAAACCAGAAATATATCGAAGTTTGGGAGTCAGGGAATACTTCCAGTACGATCCGTCTGGGGATTATTTGAATCCGATATTGCAAGGAGTGCGTTTAGTAAACAACCAGTACGATCCGATTCCTGTCAATAATATCGCCTTCGATACGCTGTGGCTGTACAGCGAAGTATTGGGACTGGAATTGCACTTAGTTTCTGGAGAATTAAGGTTTAGAAATCCTCAAACGGGAGAGTTTCTGAAGACTTACCAGCAATCAGAACAAGCACGGCTGGCGGCGGAACAAGCACAAATGGCGGCGGAATCAGCTTTGCGATCGCTCGTTTCTCAACTGTTACATTCAGGCATGAATTTAGAGCAAGTTGCACAAATGATGAATTTATCGACATCGGAAGTTGAGCGATTAGTAGTAGGAAATGAATGAGCAATAAGGATCGCAAATTAAATAATTTACACAAGTTTGTGGGATGGGCGTCCCGCCCGTCTTTTCTGGACGGGCGGGACGCCCATCCCACAAGAACAATAAAGATTATAAGTTATTTCATTCTCATTCCTAAGCGCATCCAACCTTCAGATTACAGCCTCGGATCGACAGGTTCGCTCTCCATCGCTAAAACTCCGAAAACGCACTCATGAACTTGCCTCAACGGAGCACCAGCCACAAATCTCTCCAACGATTCTACACCGAGAGCAAACTCTCGCAAAGCTAAAGAACGCTTGCCAGAAAGCCCGCGCGATCGCAATTTTTCTAAATGCTCCGGCAAAGAATATTCCAGACCGTAAATAATTCGCAAATACTCTTTACCGCGACATTTGATCGCAGGCTGTACGAGTCCTTTGCTATTGTTCACAATAAATTCCATCGGTTTAACCACCATCCCTTCGCCCCCAGTCTCAGTCATTTTTTCCCACCATTGAATCCCTGCGAATTGACTGTCAAGATCGGCAATTCTAACTACTTTGTATTGAGTAGCTAACAGCAATTCTAGGTCAAAATTACAGATTTCTGCTATCTGTTCCATGTGCCAGCAGTGATTCTGATCGGTGTGAACATTTCCCTCGGTTGCCAAGATGTGGAAAGGCGCTAACTTGAGGTCGGAGATGGATTTCACGGGCCAGCAGTAGCGCTGGTAGGCATTGACATAGCGATCGGCTAAATCGGCTCGTTCCCGGTAGCTAGCCAACACAGAATCAACCTCAACTCCCCGCTGTTTCGCCTGTTCTAGCTGCTGAATCGCCTCTGCAAACCCGTGACGGGATGCGGTTCCCACGGCAGCATATTGTTCTTGCAATAAACCTTGAGCTTTGGCAGACCAAGGCATTAATTCGCAGTCCAAACACACCCAATCGGTTTTAAATTTATCCCAAAAATTGCTAGCAGAAAGAGCGCGATTTACCCGCGTTAAAAACTCTATTTCTAAGGTAGAATTATCGAAGAAATGGCGACCAGTACGGGTGTAGCAAATGCCAATGCTATTGTTGAGAATCCCAAAGCGCCGTTTGGCCGCCGATTCATCGCGGCAAACAATGACAACTGCACGGGAACCCATGTGCTTTTCTTCGCAGACAACTGTTGATACGCCCTGCTGTTGGTAGTAGTTAAAGGCTTCGGCTGGATGTTCTAAAAGTCCGGGTTCTTGGGAGGTAGCAGCGGGAGACATGGTGGGCGGTAAGTAAATCAGCCATTTGGGATTGGCGGCAAATCTGCTCATTACTTCTAGGGCTGCGATCGCATTTTCTGCGCGAATTGTTATGTTACGTTGCAGCCTGGTTGAAATCATGCGTTTTCCGAGCACGTCGGCAATATCCAGCACGTCATCAAACTGCTGTTGGGCGGTGAGATTTGTGGCGGGAAAACTGTTATCTGGAGTTGCAATGGATGGAAATGCGATCGGTTTGGCTGGTTCGCAGTAAATCATCGCAGCAGGAACGCTGACAAATTCTCTTTCAGGATACCGCAAAGCTGTTAGCTTGCCGCCGAAAACGCAGCCTGTGTCAATATCAACAGTATTGTTCAACCATTCTGTTTCGGGAATCGGGGTATGTCCGTAAACAACAGCAGCTTGACCTCGATATTCTGCGGCCCAATTGTAGCGGACTGGTAAGCCGAATTCATCGATTTCGCCTGTGGTTTCTCCGTACAATGCGAAATCTCGAACGCGGGCGGATGCGCGTCCCTGAAGTTCTGCTTTCATTCCGGCGTGGGCGACGACTAATTTGCCGCCGTCGAGGACGTAATGTCCGATTAAACTATCTAGAAATTGGCTAATTTCGCTAACTGCTGATTCGCGCAATTCATCGGGTAAATCTGCAATTTCTGCTAAGGTTTGTTCGAGTCCGTGGTTGATTTTGACATTTTTGCCGCTGAGTTTTCGCAATAATTTGATGTCGTGATTTCCGGGGACGCACAAAGCGGTTGATGCTGCTACCATGTTGCGGACGAGTTTGAGGGTATCGAGAATGCGCGGGCCTCGATCGACCAAATCGCCCAAAAACACGGCTTTACGACCTTCTGGATGGGCGTAGGTGGGATAATCCCAAAAGCCAGATGCGCTGGATGGTTCGACAATTTGATAGCCCAACTGTTGCAGCAATTGTGACAATTCGCCGCAGCATCCGTGAACGTCACCGATGATGTCAAAGGGGCCTGTGTCCTGTTTGCGGTTGTTCCACAGCGGTTGTCTCTCGATTTGGGCTGCTGCGATGTCTTCTGGGGAACGGAGGATGTGAACGTAGCGGAAGCCTTCGCGATCGAGATTTCGGAGCGATCGTCTTAAATTTTGAACGTGGCGGCGAATGACATGACTGCCAAAATTGCGGTTTGGACGCTGTTGATTGCGATCGGCACACAATTTTTCGGGTAAATCCAGCACAATTGCTACTAAAAAGCAATGATATTTTCGGGCTAATTCTAACAGCGGTTTGCGACTTTCTGGCTGCACATTCGTAGCATCAATCACAGTTAATTTACCCGCAGCCAGACGTTTAGCAGCGATTAAATGCAGCACTTCAAAAGCATCAGCGGTAGCCGCTTGATTGTTTTCGTCGTCGGAAACCAGGCCGCGGCAGTAATCGGATGAAATGATTTCTGTCGGTTGGAAATGCTGGCGCGCAAAGGTAGATTTGCCGGAACCCGATGCACCGATGAGCAGGACTAAAGATAGTTCGGGAATTGTAATTTTCATGGTTTAATAATATTATTCAGCAAACATCTGCGCCAGAATATCTAAAACAGCTTTTTGTTCGTCAGCGCTGATTTTACCGAGATATTGAACTAATCGATTTTTGTCAACAGTCCGAATTTGATCCAGGATAATTTGTCCATCTTTGCCTTGAAAATTACAAGCTATCCGGCTGGGATATGCTTGCCCCTTCGTTGTCATTGGAGCAATGATGACAGTGGAAATGCGCTTGTTCATATCATCGGGTGAAATCACTAAACAAGGTCTTGTTTTCTTAATTTCACTGCCAACAGTGGGGTCGAGATTAACTAAAAAAACATCAAAACGTTTGACTACCATTGCCACTCATTCTCCTCCCACTCAGTAGTTATGACATCATCAAGCAGGACATCATCATGTTGTTCGGCCATTTTTGCGAACGCTTCTTCCCAACCAGCACGCGGTTTTATAGCTGCACGAATGACGATTCGATCGCCCTGAACTTCGATTTCTACTGCTTCACTAATACCAATTTGCTCTAATAAAGATTTAGGAATGCGAATTCCTTGAGACCGATCGACTTTAATTATCTGGGTTTGGATAGATTTGCTCATAGCTGAAGCCTGCCTTTTTCCAAGTTTAACTACATTGTAAGCACAAAAAACTGTAGCAGTTATTCTATCAAAGCAAATATTGCCATTTGTGTAGGCGAACCAAGTGCTAAATCCTCCGATCCAACGGATCGAAACTCCACCCTAAAACCAAACCGTTCAGCCACCCCATTCGCCCAAGTCTGAAACTCTGCGCGCGTCCACTCAAAGCGGTGATCGCGGTGGCGAAATTTACCCGCCGGCAAGTTTTCAAACCGAACATTGTACTCAACGTTGGGAGTTGTGACGATCGCAAATTTCGGCCGCACAAACTCAAACAAAACCCGTTCAAAAGCAGCCAACCGTTCTAAATCGAGATGTTCGATCACCTCAATCACCGCTGCTGCGTCAAAATCAGTCAAGCGGCTGTCCCGATAAATCAGGGAACTTTGGATCAATTGTAAGCGAGATTGCTGTGCGGGAGAAAAGCGATCGACCTGCAATCGTTCCTTAGCGATTTCCAACGCCCGAAAAGACACATCGACTCCGGTAATTTGGGCGATCGCACTTTCGGCTAAAAGCAATCGCAGCAGTTTTCCCTCACCGCAGCCCAAATCTACCACTCGCTGAGCACCGCGGGCTTTTAAAACAGTCATCACAGCTTCTAAACGCTGTTCGTTGAGGCTAATTCGCTGTTCTAAAACTTCCTCTTCTAAAGCACGAGAAACTTCGCTTGCATCGCAGTCAAGATTATCTTCTTCTGCTAATTGTGCCACAGCAAGGCGAGTCAAACGGCGCTGGCGTTTCAAATAGCGATCGGCAATTTGTTCGCGGGCGGGATGCGAGTTCAACCAACCTTCGCCGTGACGCAATAACTTCTCGATTTCATCATCGCCCACCCAATAATGTTTATCGTCATCTAAGACAGGAATTAGTACATAAAGATGACTCAACAAATCCGCCAACCGCACTGTATTTTGCAGTTCCACAGCAAAGTAAGGACTCGCGCCCCACTCGGGAAATTGTTCGTCAAGAATCAGCGGTTTTGCTGCGACTTGATAGCCCAGCGGCTCAAACATTTGGCGCAGGAACTTCTCGCCCCCGCGACAGGGCAAAACCGACAGCTTAACTGTCAGCGGAATGGCAGTTTCTGCGAGTTCTGGACGGTCTTTGCAGCGCCCGGATAGGGCGGTACGGAAGACCTGGGCGAGGGCGACACTGAGAAAGGATGAGGCTACGTAGGGGCGATCGTTGACGTATTGTTCTAAAGGGCGATCGCCCGATTTGGTCTTACCGCGCACCAAACCAACCGGATCGACATCTAACAGCAAAGCTGCCGTGCACTTGTCTGCATTTGCTTCAGGATAAAACACGCTGGCTTGTCCGAAAGTCATCGGGAAGCATTGAAGGCGATCGGGATGTTTGTGCAGCAAATAGCCTAAATCCGTAGCAGGGACGCGAGTTGTGGAGATAGTTAATAACATAATATTGGGAATTGGGCATCGGGCATCGGGCATCGGGCATCGGGCATTGGGAATTGGTGTTTGTTATTTCATAATTACTTCTTTTTACTAATGACTAATGACTACTGACTACTGACTAATGACTACTGACTACTAAGATTGCTGTTTTTCCACACTTCCCAAATTCAACTTAGCGCGCAATTCATCCTTAATCCGATTTAAAATAGAATCCTCATCCAAAGAAGCCAAAATCTTACTCACCACAGCCTTCGGCCCATCATCACCCCAAGAAGCACCATTAGCCAAATAAGCCTTAGTAACTTGACCAATTCCGTAGCAAGAAACCCCAGCAATTGCAGCTTGAGTCACAGCCACAGAAACATAAGGCCCCAAAGCCAAACCACCCGTCGCCGGCGTCGCCAAACCCAGCAATCCTTTCAAAGAACTTAAGCCAAAATTCGCTAACAATTCCCCCGCAGTAATTCCCCCCATACTAATCGCAATCTTTTGCAGCAATTCCACCGCCCCCGCTTCGGTCATCGGAATGCCGTAAACTTTAGATAGAGTTAATATCATCACCACATCAATTACCGCCCCGCTGAGAATATCAACTATTGTAATTGGATTCAGGGCGATCGCCACAGCTTTAGTCATTACCCCATTCCAGATAATCCGGTTAGCAGCATCATCGCGAATCTCCATTTTTCGCTGCACCAACTGCTCGTTAATATCCCCCGCACAGAGCATCGTATTCAGCGCCACCAAAGATTTACCTTCTCTGTCTAAAATCTCCAAAATTTTTAATTTTAAATCTTGTACTTGTGGTAAACTGCGCGTCATTTTTACTCCCATACTTCCGTCGGGACGGCGCACCGCCTGCGCTGTCAAAGGTGAAGCCGCCGACATCACAATTTCATCGGGAGATAGCAATTCTCTCACGCGATCGTCCCGGATTTTATGATAAATTGCCAGCCTGTCTGCATCGGGATACTGGTCAATTTTATTAAACACTAATAACATCGGTTTTCCGGCTTCCCGCAACTGCGAAAGTGCTGCGTATTCTACTTTTGTAATATCGCCAGCCACCACAAACAAAATCAAATCGGCTTGTTGCGCGACGCGACGGGCTAAAAGTTCGCGAGTTTCGCCGTCAACTTCATCAATTCCCGGAGTATCGATTAATTCTACTTGCGACAAACGGTAAATAACCGGCGAAAGTCTATCGGGTAAATCATCATCAACACCATCTCCGACATCCCACTGGCCAATAGTTGTGGTGCGAGTCACCCCGTGAGTCGGGCCCGTTTCAAACACATTTTGACCCAAAAGCGCGTTCAAAACCGAAGATTTTCCCCTTCCTACCATCCCAAACACAGCGATTTGCACGCAAGCGCGCTCTAGCTTGTCGAGCATGGTTTCCAAGCCGCCAATTTCCGGCTCCAGTCCAGTTCGCTCTTGTGCTGTCAAATCGAGATTTTCTACTATATCTCGCAGAGCATCTTTGGCGCGGCGCAGGTTTAGTTCTGCTTGAATGTCTGCGAAGCTTAATATTGTGTCGTCTAATTCGCGATCGACATTTGAAAAATCCGATACTTCAGTCATTGTTACCTGATGTTATAGCTTTGCTTTACTTAAAGTTTCTACCGATATGATGCTATTCTAGCTTTTTCTGTGGGCTTTGTACATTAGGGGTAGGGCAATGGCGTGTTTATAATCCGGGTATGGACACAGCAATGCTGTGTCCTCATCCTGGTAAGGACACAGCAATGCTGTGTCCCTACAGATATCATGTAAAACTTGTTTAATTTACAACAATGATTAACCGCCTCCAAATAATAGCCAGTTATCCATTTCCATTACGTGTAATAATTTTCCTCTTAATCTTAGCAGCAATCTGGCTACCGCTAGCCGTACCAATTTATCTCTTAGTTAAAGATAGTAACCTAGCAACCATTCTGACAATGGGATTGCTGTTTACCGAGTTTTTGTTGCTACTTCCGCGCTGGGGAAAACAGGTTTACAGACAAACGCAATTGCTCAAAAGTTATGGTTTAGTAAATACGCGACAAAACGGTTTTGAGCTTTTGACGGGATTGGCGATCGGCATTTCGATTACTTTCACCCTATTTTTTGTGCAAGGGCTGCTCGGCTTTGTCGCATGGCAAAATTCTCATAATTTGCCGAGAATCATCGCAGAAGGGCTATTAAGCGCCCTGGGAGTGGGTTTTGCAGAGGAGTTGGTATTCCGGGGTTGGTTGTTCGACGAGTTGCAGCGGGATTACAGTTATCCGATGTCTGTGCGGGCGAACAGTCTGGTGTTTGCCCTATCTCATTTTATCAAACCCGTGGAGGCAATGCTGCGGACTTGGCCTCAGTTTCCGGGGCTGTTGTTGCTGGGTTTGATCCTGGTTTTGGCAAAGCGAAGTTGTCAAAATCGATTGGGTTTGTCGATCGGGCTTCATGCAGGTTTAGTCTGGGGATACTATATAATTAACGTCGGAGAGTTAGTGCGATATTCTGGCTCTGTCCCGGATTGGGTGACTGGAATTAACGGCAATCCGTTGGCTGGTGCGATCGGGCTATTGTTTTTGAGCGTGTTGGCTGTGGGAATGCGACAGATATCGGAACAGTCCAAAGGGCGATCGGATTAATCAATTCTTGAAAATGGCATAATAGATCAGACCATACTCTACAACCAACCTGGGGAACTTTTTATGCAGCTTGCTGAACTTCTACCACTCGTGAAAGATTTGCCTCACACTGACAAACTTTTACTACTGCATTTTATCGTATCAGAATTACTCCAAGAATCAGGTATAGTTCCGCTAGAAGAGCAAGGCAAAGTATCTAGCACTAATTCCTACAACTCTTTTGAAGCCGCTGCTGTATTAGCAAAGGCATTATCAGAAGAAAAAGCAGTAAAACATGGTTGATAAAGTCAGATTTGCGTTTACCGAAATCGATCCGCAACTGGGTGCATTAAGTACATTGCCTTACTTGCCACTAACTTTAACTTATCAGAATTGCTCTTTAAGTGCATCAGGCTTGCTAGATACAGGTTCTAGTGTTAACGTATTGCCCTACGAAATGGGATTAAGATTAGGAGCAATTTGGGAACGTCAAACACTTTCTGTTCCATTAGGAGGCAATTTGGCTAGGTTTGAGGCGCGGGCCTTGGTATTGAGGGCGAACATTGAGCGCTTTCCTCCAGTGGATTTAGCTTTTGCTTGGACAAAAGACAGGAATGCTCCATTAATTCTAGGACACATGAATTTCTTTCTGGAGTTTGATGTCTGCTTATACCGGGCTGAATTATTATTTGAAATTAGTCCTAAAAGGAGAGGAGAGCAAAGATAGGCTGGGTTTGTCGATCGGGCTTCATGCAGGTTTAGTCTGGGGATACTATATAATTAACGTCGGACAGTTAGTGCGATATTCTGGCTCTGTCCCGGATTGGGTAACTGGAATTAACGGCAATCCGTTGGCTGGTGCGATCGGGCTATTGTTTTTGAGCGTGTTGGCTGTGGCAATGCGGCAGATATCGGAACAGTCCAAAGGTTTGTAATATATCCATCAGGTGCGGATCTATCAGATTGTTGGTATTGAGTTAGGAATTTATCGCAGGATCCACACCCTACAACTACTTAGGCTTATGTCTCAGAATTTTCAGATAATTAGCATTTCTGGTGAAATCATGGGCGGAACACCTGTTTTTATTGGCACTAGGGTTCCTGTCCAAACACTTTTTGACTATTTAGAAGCCGGAGAGTCAATTGATGATTTTTTAGATGGATTTCCCACTGTAACTAGGGAGCAAGTAATTGCTCTCTTGGAAGTTCTTAGAAAACAATTGATTGCGATGGTGGCGTAGAATTAAGCCGATCTTAGCTAACGTAGTTAATTGATAATTATGTTATACTGAATTCATAAAAACGCAAAAACCATGCTAAGTAAATCTTCGCGCCTTATTTACGGCGATGAATTAATTACCGCAACAGAATTGAACCAGCAACTGAATCGAGTGCTAGATTTGGCGATGGAACACCCTGTCACTATCACTCGCAACGACCAGCATTTTGCTTTACTGCGCCGGGAAGAGATGACGCTGTGGGTAAAAGCTGCGACGCTTTCTTTGACTGTATTTGAAGTAAGTGCCGCTGCTTACCGGCTGCGATTGGGAGAAGCGATTAGTTCAGCAAATCCCTATCACTGGCTGACAGTATTTGACTCAGATGAACTGTGCGAATTGATTGCTGAATTAGAAAAAGCTTACCGACTTGCTGAGTCGGAATCTGGCGCATGGAATCAGATTGAGATTGTAATTCATGAATGGCATGAAAGCGCTAAAGCAATTTCTAGCCCGGAACTCGCAGCAGCTTTCAGCGATGAAATTGACGAAGTTTTGCTGACACCACCTCAAATAGAAAGCACTACTGAATCGACTCAGTTATGACCCACACTCCACCTACTCCAGACGATTCAGAAACTGGCGTTTCCTCTGAAGAACTTTCCGTACCTGTACCCGTGATTTCCGAGTTGGTAATCCCACCTGAAGAAGCACTTACAGCACCCCGAACATCCCTATCTACTAAAGAAAATGCAGCCGAAATTATCGTGCAATTGCCTGAATCGCCCTGGTTAGTAGTAGCGAAAAACCGACGGGTTAACCGAGATTGGGAAGCTTTATTGTTACGCGCCCCTGAGAATACTCGTCGCTGCTATCAGGATTTATGTACTAGCCCGATGGTGAGAAAACCGAGGAGAGTTTTTCCGTTAAAAGGCAAACTTTATCAAGGTGCGTGGGAATACGAAGTAACAAGTTCAGACAGAGTATTTTATGTACCGGATGAACACAAACGCAAGGTGCTTGTTTATTACGCGGGAACCCATCCTAAATCAGCACCAACTCCTCCGTAAATAAACCAGACTATTTCAGCAGACTTGTCTCTACAGAAAGCATTGGCAAATTGACAGTAATTTTCCCAAACAAAACTTACGCACAGGTGGCTAGAAACCGGGTTTTTTGACGATAATCCTTCGCTGTACTCCACAGAAAGTGTAAAAAACCCGGTTTCTTTGTCGGGAGTGCATCCACGAGTGCCAAAAATAAATCGAGTCACCAGAGGCGATAAGGGGAAGGGAAAAGAGAAGAAGAGTAAAGGACAAAAGAGCAAAAAAACAAAGGGCTAAGAAGTCCACGCAGCCACACACACAACCCGAAAACCCTTGCCGTAGTCGCCCCAGTCCTGCCCATTACTGTGCCTAGAAGCAGAACGGCAAAGCCCCGAATCGTTGACGAACGAACCACCGCGCAAGAGCCGCCTTCGACTATCTCCACCACTTTCCCAAGCACTACCATCAGTCGGCGCACCGTTATAAATATCGGGCCAAATATCTTGACACCATTCCCAGACATTCCCGTGCATATCATAAAGTCCAAAGGTATTAGGCGGAAAACTACCCACAGCAGTTGTTTTTGCACGATAGGTTCCCTTCGGTGCAGAACCATAGGGATAATTCCCGTCATAATTAACTAAATCCAGGGTAATAGTGTCCCCAAAATAAAAAGGTGTCGTCGTTCCTGCACGACAAGCATATTCCCATTCGGCTTCACTAGGCAATCTATAATTGCGTCCAGTAAGTCGAGATAACCTCGCACAGAATTCTATAGCATCATTCCAACTTACTTGCTCAACAGGTAAATCATCACCTTTAAAATTAGAAGGATTAGCCTTGAGGTCAATCTTGACTTTTGGAAAACCGGCCACAGCACGCCATTGAGCCTGAGTCACCTCATATTTTCCCATCAAAAAAGCGGCGACATTAACAGTACGCTGTGGTCCTTCATTCTTCTCTCGTCTTGGTTCCGTATCGGGGGAACCCATGACGAAACTACCCCCAGGAATTGCCATCATGTCTAAAGTTATGCCATTGGCGATAGTTTCAGTAAAAACCTGTGCTTGACTTTGGCTGCGCTTGGTGATTTCCCCCTTTGAATTCACTGTCACCGTTTCAAATTGAACTGTTTTTAGGGTATTTGACGATACTTTTGGCGCTGGAGTTTTTGGTGGTGGTGGTTCTAGTTGTCGGATTTCTGAAGGTGGCAAAGGAGATGGTGTATCATTGCGTAATCTCGGTGACGATGGCTGAACCGTTGGAGTTTGAGAGGAGTTGTTTAGCAAGTTTTGAATCACAACTGAACCGACAAGTCCTACTCCAGCAAAACCGACTAATTGTAAAAAACCTCGCCTTGTCGGTGGCGGTGGTGGCGGTGGTGGCGGTGGTGGCGGTGGCGGCGGGGAAGACTGCGACAAAGATAAAATTGCCTGGAATGCTTCATCTGCATTTTGATAACGCTGACTGAAATTGTCGCGCACCATTTTATCTAAAACATTAGCTAAATTATTACTCACTTGAGCCTGATTTCGCCAAATTACCTCTCCTGTCCGCGTATCTTCTCGTAAGTTAAAAGGATGTTCACCAGTCAATGCTTGAATTCCAATCATCCCCACTGCATGAATATCACTGGCAAATCTAGGTTTGCCCTTCGCTTGTTCGCTCGGCATATAACCAGGAGTACCAATTGCAATAGTTAAGCTAGTTTGCTTTTGAGCATTTACAACTATTGTGCTAATTTCCTTGACAGCGCCAAAGTCAATCAAGACAATTTTACCATCTTGGCGACGCATTAAATTATCAGGTTTAAGATCGCGATGAATCACCTTTTGCTGATGAACAATTGCTAATATTTCTAAGATATTGTGCAATAATGTAATAGTATATGATTCGCTTAATTTTTTACCGGGAATCAGTTCTTTCGTAAGGTCATGTCCGGCGATAAAATTTTGCACCAAATAAAATTCCCCATTTTCCTCAAAGTGGGCGGAAAGCTTGGGGATTTGGTCGTGTAGACTACCCAATTTATACAGAGTTTGGGCTTCCGTCTCGAATAAGCGTTTGGCCATTAGCAAAAGGCCAGGGTCAGCGTTTTTCGGTTTAAGATGTTTGACAACGCACTGGGGATGTCCGGGTAAGTCTAAATCTTTGGCAAGGTAGGTGTGGCCAAAACCGCCTTTCCCCAAGAATTTGATAATTTGATAATGATTGCGGAGGGTACGACCCAGCATAGTTTTCAGGGAATGCAGTGGAAGTTAGGATATATTGTCGCACAAAAAGTAATGAGATGCTTAAACTCAGAATCGTTTCCACAATTGTACTGCTAGTTAGTGCCAGTTGTTCATCTCCCGCACAGGCGCAAAATCCTGCACAAATAAAGCCAAATAATTCTTTAGTTCAAGTCCAGCCAACCCGCGAACAAATCCTCAATGCTTGCGTGCTCAATCGTGCGGAAACTCTGCCAAATCCTTTTACCGATGTGCCATCAAATCACTGGGCTTACAAAGCTGTTTTGACGATGTATTATTGCGGCGCTTACCGAGAAGCAACCCCGCCTGCTTTAATTCAAGAATTGCTGGAATCAACACCAACAAATTGACTATCCCGCATTTCATCTGCGTTAATCCGCGTTCATCTGCGGTTAAAAAAACAAAAACCGCAGATTTCAGGCAGATAAACACAGATAAACGCAGATTATTTCAAGATTATTTGGGAATGAGTGCAAGAGGTTTATTCTCAAAATTCAGCCCGAACCGTAAACGAATAATCGCCACCTGGTTCAAGCTGATAATCCCATTTTTCTAGAAAACGGTGCAGCGGTTCCTGAATCAATGCCCTACCCTGAGAAGGTTCCAGAATTAGTGTTTTTTCTTCCCGAAAACGCCATTGAAAGTGCCACTCAAAACTGCCGGCACTTACTTCACCTTCAATCGTGCCTTTTAGCCAAGATTGACCCGTAACTCGGACATGGGCTGTAGTTTCAGGCAAACGTCTCGAACTCACCTTTTTGTTTCCGCGTTTGTTTCTATAATGGTACGATTGTTGTAGAGACTCATGCTTTTTTCTATTCCTTGTTGCAGACTTAGCTCGATCGCCTCTACAACCAATTTCAGCATCTTCTCTACTAACTGACTTTCCTCTGAGGAAAATTTTCCTAATACGAAGGAAATCGTATCTTTATCATTTTTAGCAGGATCGCTTTGAGGTTTGCCGATGCCAATCCGCAATCGGGGAAATTTGTCTGTCCCCAAATGAGAAATTGTGGATTTCATGCCGTTGTGCCCGCCCGCTGAACCGGCTAGGCGCATTCTCATTTTCCCGATCGGCAAATCCATATCGTCGTACACTACTAACACAGCAGGCGCAGGTATTTTGTACCAATCCGCAGCCGCCCGAATCGATTGGCCCGACAGATTCATGTACGTCAGCGGTTTCAGCAACCGAATTTTCTGTCCGCGCGGCCGATTTCCCTCGCCGAATATGCCTTGAAATTTGCGATTTTCCAACAGCGAAATCTGCCAAGCTTGAGCCAAAGCATCTACTGCATTAAAGCCGATATTGTGTCGCGTGCGATCGTACTTTGGTTCTGGATTCCCCAAACCTACAATTAGCTGGGGAATCACCAACTCTGCTGGAGTTTCCGACTTCTGAGTGTTGTTCATTTAAATGTCTGTGCTATCTTCCTTAACAGCCGCGAGTTTTTCCGGTTCCGGCTTTTTGATTGCGACTGCTTCTTCTAACTGCTTCGTTTCCCGCGTAAACTCCGACTCAAAATCCCGCGAAGCATCCTGAAAACTCCGCAGTGCTTTCCCGAAACTACGACCAATTTCTGGTAACTTTTTCGGGCCGAATACCAACAGCGCGATCGTGAAAATTACTGCCATTTCCGGCAAACCAATGCCAAAAATATTCATTTTGTTTCTCCTGCAATTTGTTTAATTAGTTAGAATTTAATTCCGACGCACTAACGGGAAAGGGCAAGGGGAAATGGGAAAACTTAGCTTTTACCCTTTCTCCTCTACCCTCAGCTTTTACTGTTAGTCTTAAATTTCGCTGCTCAAAGTTTAGCGGCCGAGACTCGACCAATCAACGTCCACATTCTCTAGAATCAGAGAAGAGTTGTAGATTTGCAAAATAATCAACAAGAACACGAAAAACAGTCCAATGAAAACGCTCATCAATAGGGTGGTTCCCCAACCGGGGGCTACCTTGCCGTATTCTGAGTTAAGGGGTTTGAGTCTGTCTCCCAACCAAGTCCGTTGTGCCATAAGTCACCTGCAATGAATCTCTACAGAAAAGTTTGACATATTTCCACCGCTAATTGCGATCGCAATTTCTCAGATCCCCCACTCGGACACTCTCCCCCTCTCCCTGTCCCACTCAGAGGCTGCCATACCGTACCGCGCCTCAAATTACTAGACTTTTAGACGAATTGTTATTTTTTGTAATATTATAGAGGGGATCACTCATAATCGCTCCTCAATATGGAACCAGCAGCAGTTCTCGGCATTTCTCTCGGTATGTGTCTGGTGGCAATCACCGGTTTCTCGATCTACACGGCTTTCGGCCCTCCTGCTAAGGAATTGAGAGATCCTTTTGAAGAACACGAAGATTAGAAATGAAGGAAGAAGGAAGAGGGAAGAAGGAAGATTTTCCCTCTCTCCCCATCTCCCCCTCCCCCCTCTCTCCCCATCTCCCCCTCTCCCCCTTTCCCAATTTTCCCCCTCCCCGCTGCGATCGAACTTCTGCGTTGCGCGAATCACCGTCTCCTGCTGCTCAATGCTATATTCTTTAAAATACGCTAAATCTATATTTGAGAAATCTATCTTCCAGTTAAAGTAAAAATTATTAAGTTTCAGGGAAAAGCATTATGGGCAATAGCTTTGGGCATCTATTTCGGATATCGACATTTGGGGAATCTCACGGCGGGGGTGTGGGAGTGGTAATTGACGGTTGCCCGCCTCTGGTGTCGATCGACCCATCGGAAATTCAAGCGGAACTCGATCGCCGCCGCCCCGGACAAAGCAAAATTACCACACCCCGCAAAGAAGCAGATACCTGCGAAATTCTGTCGGGTGTGTTTGAAGGCAAAACTCTGGGAACGCCGATCGCCATTTTAGTCCGCAATCAAGACACTCGTCCCCAAGATTATGGCGAAATGGCCACAACTTACCGTCCTTCCCATGCTGATGCTACCTACGATGCTAAGTACGGAATTCGCAACTGGCAAGGCGGAGGTCGATCGTCGGCGAGAGAAACAATTGGTAGAGTAGCAGCAGGGGCGATCGCCAAAAAAATTCTCCAACAAGCAGCAGGCGTAGAAATAGTCGGCTACGTCAAACGCATCAAAGACTTAGAATGCGTCGCCGACCCGGACACTGTTACCTTAGAACAAGTAGAAAGCAACATCGTTCGCTGTCCCGATGCCGAATGCGCCATTAAAATGATTGAACTGATCGAAAAAGTTCGCGACAGTGGAGATTCGATCGGCGGCGTAGTCGAATGCGTCGCCCGCAACGTACCCAAAGGTCTGGGAATGCCGGTATTCGACAAACTCGAAGCCGATTTGGCCAAAGCGATTATGTCATTACCCGCCAGCAAAGGCTTTGAAATTGGTTCGGGCTTTGCGGGGACTCTGCTTTTGGGCAGCGAACATAATGATGAATACTATACTGATGAACAAGGAGAAATTCGTACAGTCACGAATCGCTCCGGTGGAATTCAGGGTGGCATTGCTAACGGTGAAAATATCATTCTGCGCGCGGCTTTCAAGCCAACTGCAACAATTCGCCAGCAACAGCGCACAGTCACCCGAGAGGGGGAAGCAACGCTGCTGGCGGCAAAAGGAAGGCACGACCCTTGCGTTTTACCAAGAGCTGTGCCAATGGTCGAAGCAATGGTAGCTTTAGTGTTGTGCGACCATCTGCTGCGCCATCACGGACAATGTGGAACCTTAAAGTCTGAATTTTAAAATGGAAATCAGCTTGTCCTCTGTAGTGGCAAATCCCGTTGATTGCCCTCAACCCTCCGAAGCAATAAAAGGTATAGATGATTTTGTAGTACAGTTCTGGGGCGTGCGGGGCAGTGTTCCGACACCCGGATCGGAAACTGTTCGCTACGGTGGCAATACTTCTTGTTTGGAAATGCGAGTCGGTGGAAAA
Organism: Microcoleus sp. PH2017_24_DOB_U_A; assembly: GCF_020738205.1. Lineage (NCBI taxonomy): Bacteria > Bacillati > Cyanobacteriota > Cyanophyceae > Oscillatoriales > Microcoleaceae > Microcoleus > Microcoleus sp. PH2017_24_DOB_U_A. The sequence goes on along the minus strand of NZ_JAEQCT010000022.1, from coordinate 59,885 downwards.
CGCTTGATTTTTGACGGCGGAACTGGCTTGCGGATGCTGGGAGACCAGTTGCTGCAAGAAATGCCCGTGCAAGCTTATATGTTTTTTACTCACTATCACTGGGATCACATTCAAGGGTTCCCAATGTTCGCCCCAGCTTTCATTCGCGGCAATAGCTTTGATATTTATGGGGCAATTCCCCCCGATGGAGATTGCCTGAAACGGCACTTCGTCGAACGGGTTTTGCACTCCAATTCGCCGGTACCGCTGATGGGTTTGCCGGCAGATCTGACTTTTCACGAGATCGATCACAACCAGACGATGATGCTGGACGATATTGAGATTAGAACTGGTTCTCTGAATCACCCGAATACTGCTATGGGATATCGGGTGACTTGGCAGGGACGTTCAGTTGTTTACTGTTCGGATACGGAACATTTTCCCGATCGAATAGATGAAAATGTGTACAATTTAGCCCTCGACGCTGACGTGCTGATCTACGATGCGATGTACACCGACGAGGAATATCACAACCCCAAGTCTCCGAAGGTGGGTTGGGGACACTCGACTTGGCAGGAAGCGGTGAGAATGGCTAAGGAGGCCCGGGTGAAACGGGTGGTGATTTTTCACCACGATCCGGCTCATACTGACGATTTTCTCGATCGCATCGCCGAAGACGTGCAAATCGCTTTTCCCAAGGCTGTTATGGCCCGCGAGGGTCTTATTTTGCCGATCGGCTTCTGAACTTTCGTCGGTACGGTCGATCGTATCCTTTGTCAAATCATCATGATGATGATGATGATGATGATGTGGAGTAGGTCTCGCGGCCTGCTCCACAACTTTTTTATGTGTAGCAAAGAGTCTTGGTACGTGGTATAATTCTGACTTGGTAACTTTTTAGGAAGAATATTTAAGGTTTTTTTCATTGTTTGACAGGCTCTTATTTGAGAAAATCGAACAAAATTGGCAGTTTGTTATTCAAAGCGGGAGTTTAGCTGCTCAAGTCTGTAGACCCGATTACTGGACTTTCTGTGACTGTGATGGGTAGAAATATGCCGACCGGAAAAAATATCTAGTGCAAGCAAGGTCTCAGACTTTCGCCAAATGCCACGACAGAACTAACGTCGCCCCTAAACCAAAGCAAAAATTTATTGCGACGTGCTATTATTTGCGATCGAGTAACGACGCATCTGGCCCGATCGCTTCCGCAAAATGCACAGCAAGAAGTAAAATAACTGGAGGATTGCCAGAGGCGAAAAGGTCAACGTTTTGAGTGCCAACAAACACGGCAAAGCTCGTGAGAGCAGACTCTCGCGATGAGCGGCTGGTGGCAGCAAACTTCCCAAATCCCGATCGCCCAGTAATTTTCTGAGAATTCCTAAAGATAAAAGCTGAGGTTAGATTTACGAAAAAATACAGCATTGCGATGCTTTTTTCCGAACATGAATATTGGCAACTCTGAAAAGCCGATTTGAGAGCTTTTCGTTACAATCTGAGGAATTTTTCAGCAGTCAATTTCACTCAAAAGAAAGAGACTATCGCTCTTTGGTTTGGGACTAGCTGCAAGCAAAGTGAAAGTTATGACTTGACTATCAAAATGGGAAATTTACGTTTTAGATCTTCAGCAAATCAGTACAGATGGATTGCCTTAGGCAGTTTCGCTGTAATTATGGGTATTTCAGGGGCCCTTGCCTACCGCCTAGCTCCGCCACCCGGATTCATGGCCCAAGGCACTCTCACTTCTAACAATCCGCCAGTCAAATTTTCGAGCACGGGCACGACAATTCTCAAGCAGGGAGAGCAACTGACTCCGGATGTTCTACTGGCAGATAATGTTGTCAAAGCAGTGGCAGATGCAGTTAAACTGTCGCCACAGCAAGTTCGACAAAATGCTAGCGTCCAGATTTCTAAGCCGGAACAACCGCTAGAGATTGCTGTTGGGTATCGCTCGCTCGATCAGCAGCAAGCAATCAAAACAGCGGATATGTTGATGAAGGGCATGGTTGAAAAAAGCCGGCTGATTAACAGATATCGCTGGCAATCAGTCAATCAGACGCTCAACCAACGCTTGGCACAAGTCACTCAAGACCTGAAACAAGCTCAGCAAAAACTCGACCAATACGAAAGAGAGCGCGCTCGCCTGTTGCAGCAAATGAAGCTTCAGCAAGACGTTTACAACAAAACTCAGCTTGCGATGGCGGATACGCAAGCCTCGGAAAAAGAAATGGTGAGCAGTTTGGCCGCCGCTACAGCGCCACAAATTGTGGCGACGCCCACGAGCGATCCAACTGTGCCTCTGATTGTGGGAGTTGGCCTGCTGTTAGCGATTTTGGTAAGTCGCGGTTTGATTCCTTCAGTGGCGGATTGGAGGAACAAAGCAGCTTTTCAGCGAGAAGAGAGCGAAAGGCTCCAAAGTGCTTTGTACCGACTGATCAAGGAAGGCAGCGGCGAAATCACTCTGGTACGGTTTGCGATGGAGACGCGGCTGTCGCCGGATGTCGCCCAGCGTTTTTTGAACCAACAAGCTGAAGTCTTTAATGCCAACTGTGAAATTAAAGACGACGGCAGCATTTTGTATCATTTCCACATTTAAAGGGCTGCGGGCGCGAGCCCTCCACAGAAGAGTTTAGCCGATCGAGCCACTGCTCGATCGGCTTGCTTTTTTGGGGTAAACAACGGCGAGCAGATGTTGCAGTTAAGGTTTTTTTGGTTAGGTCGGCGAGATTAAACAGAACCATGTAACAGTATGTAAATAGACTGACGAGTTCTGGTTTCTTCCCATTTGGATACTTTACGATCCTTAACATAGTTGCCTTTTAGAGCGCCGACGTACTTAATTGCGATCGCGCGTGACAGCAATCTCCGTGTCTATTTTTCACATCGTTTTGGCGATCGGAGGGTCTTAATTGAACCTGATTGAGCGATACGAGAAAAGGAAAAATCAATCACAGCAAGGGTTTCAGCTTGTTTTGGCGATCGGACGGTCTTAGCTGAACCTGATTGAGTTGTATGAGAAAACGGAAAAGCAATAATAGCAAGGGTTTCAGTAATTAACAACTCCAGATCGGCTGGCATTTGTGTTGATTTGGTAAACTTTTTTGATTTTGTGTTCAGCTCACTTAAATATCTATATAATAAAAAATAAGTAAATGTACGGTTGATTTTACCTAAGTTTCCGGATAAAGGACTACTCGATCGTTAAATATTGTTGAGAGGGTTAACAAGCTCAGTAGAAATACTGTAATCTCAAGCAATAACTTGTTGAGGGAAGTTAGATAGTTTCACATAAGAGACTCGATCTAGCAAGAGCCAAGAATCAAACTCCCAGCCTGAAAGCGTGTGTTTTTACCTTCCACTTTTGCAATGACCTGTTGAGGCTAGACTTATGATGTTTGGAATAATTTGTTCTTCTTGCGTAGTATACTTTTTGCTAATGTCGATCGCCAATTACGGTGACACAGGAATGTAAATTATTGAAGGCACTCAGGCACTCTCGACAGAAGGCAGCAGACAAAAAAACAGTTTGACAACTTCGGTGAAGTCTCAGAAGCTGACTTGTGTGTCGTGGATTTGCTAGGAATAAAAATAGATGGATGAAGGAGTCGTTAAGTACCGCTGCGAATGGCAAGAGGCAGATCCTTTAGCTGCCGAGAACATAGCAGATTTGATGGACTGGCGCGATCGACTCCACTCTTGGGGACTAATAGGCGTCTACGAAAATAGTATTGGTTTTGGTAACATCAGTATCAGAATTGGCAATTCTTGTCAGTTCATTATTTCAGGCACCCAGACGGCACACTTGCCAAATCTGGGGCCTGAATTTTATTGTACTGTTACCGAATTTAACTTAGAACAAAATTTCCTCGGCTGTCGCGGCCCCGTACCAGCTTCGTCGGAGTCTCTAACTCACGCTGCACTGTACCTTCGCAGAGATGATGTGCGTGCGATAATTCACGTTCACAATCCTCAACTATGGCAGCAACTGCTGTTTAAAATTCCTACTACTAGAAAAGAGATACCCTATGGCACTCCTCAAATGGCGCTAGAAATGTTTAGACTTTTTGACGAGGAGAATTTGGCCGATCGCAAAATTCTGGCCATGGCCGGTCACGAGGACGGAATTATCTGTTTTGGCGGCACCTTGGATGAAGCTGGCAAAGTGCTCTCGGCGGCGATCGGGTAAACTGGAGATCTCGCACTCTTGCCAGAAAAAGCTCATCGTGATATGTAGTTAGAAACCAGGTTTCTACCAATTTTGCGACAGGGATAAGAAATCTACGCAGAAACCTGGTTTCTGAGGTAAGCGAGGCCACACAGATGAACTTGTCTCTCAAAAGCGGTTTTTTTAACCAAATATTTGACTCAAACCGCAATCATGCAACTGTAGGTGTGCGCTTCAATCCCTTATAAAATCTAAAATCTAAAATCTAAAATCGGCTGATGTTGGTGCCGATCGGGGTTAAACTGGGCTTGGTCGTTGATTTGTCACCGATCGCTCTAGCGACTGCGGGTTCAAAACTTTTCAAGTGCCTCTTGCCTCTGAGGTAAGGTAAAGATATTTTAAAGAAATATATAATGTAAAAACTGAGGGCCATTGTGAATCAGACGAAACTTGTAAGCTCAAAAGAACTGCAATCAGAGGTATCTCGTCTCACCGAAGAGCTGCAAATGCGCGACCAATTGGTGCAGCAGTTATCTCAAGAACTTTTCAGACTGGTCAAGGGAAATTCGAGTTTTGTCCCGGCGCCGGAAGTTTCCGATCGCCACCAAGCTCAAATGCAGGCGATGCGAGAACAATTGCAAGCCGTGGAAGAGCAAGTTGGTTTTTATCAAGAACAAATCGCCGAGCGCGATGCTGAGGTTTACCAACTGCGACAGTCGGTGCAAGAATTGACCGATCGCTCTAGAATGCTCGAACAGGTGGTTCAGGAATTGCCGGGAGTTTACCGCCAGAAGTTTGCCGAGCGGATCGAGCCGATTAAGGAAAAGTTGCAGCAACTGCAAAAGGAAAACAACCAGTTGCACACTGAGTTACAGAGCGTGACTTACCGTCTGGCGGTACGCAACCGCAAGGCTAAGGGCCTGGATCTGCCCAGCGTCGATCCTGAGGACGATCGCGGTATTCAAATGCCGAGCTTTGGCAATGCCTAAAGTTGTGATTGTAACAGGCTACGAACAAGGCTCGGCCGATCGCCTCAAGGCTGCGATCGCTCAATCCGATCCTTTAACTGAAGTCGAGATATGTGCGGTTTCTGAACTCAATTCTGGCGCGATCGCTCTTTCGGGGGCGATCGTTTGCCCTTTGACGCTGGATGTTCCGTCCAATCTGGTTTTTCCGGGTCAATATGTGTTTCGATTTGGCGCTAATGTTGCGGCGGCGCGCGATCGAGTGGCTCGGGAACTACAAGTGTCCGTCGGCGATGGCAATTTTTGGCTGCCGGTGGTGTTGACGGCAAAGGGGCCGCTGTATGCTGAGGCGATCGCTGGGGAATCTGACAAGTTGTCGAGCGAGTTGAGTTACTCTCAACCGCTGCATTTGTCTGATGTTTGGCGGCAGCAGTTGTACGAGTTGGCTTTCCGCTTGCTCGTGGATCTTTTAAATGCGCCACCGGCGACTTATTTGATGCAGTTCGGGTTCGTTGGGGACAGGATTTGTTTCGATCGACTTTTGCCTTTTCCGGCTGCACCTGCGATCGCTTCTGTCGGCGTTCAAGTACCGGATTTATTTGTCTGTTATTGGTATTGCTTGACAAATAAGCCTATTTACGATATGCAAATTACTTCTTTATGTTCGTAGTGAGGACTTTAGTCCTTTCTTGATGAATCAATTAGGACTCTTCGTCCTTACTACGAACCTAATTATGGGTAATTAACGGGAGATAGTAGAATTTTTATTAAGCAACTAAAGCGGGAGTTGCTGTTGAGATAATTTGCTCGAAAGTGTCAAAAATTTCAAAGAGTTGGTCGAGTTGAGTAATTTCAAAAATTAGCCTGACTGTGGCTGAGAGGTTGCAGATGACGAGGCGACATCCCCGGTGGCGGGCGGCGTTGAGCCCGCCGACTAAAGCGCACAGCCCCGAACTGTCGATGAAATCGACGCTAGTCATGTCAATTACCCACAGATTGTGGCGATCGGGCAAAATTTCTGCTAGCTGTTGTTGCAGGAGACTACCGGCTTGGGAGTCGAGGCAGTTTTGAGGCTGAAGCACGATGTGTTGGTGGAAGTTGGGAAATTGCATAACTGTTACCCTAAGATTGTAAAATGCGACTAAGTAAATTGATTTGCTGCTTCTGTCAAAAGACAGAATAATTTCAGCTAAAGTTTCAAGAGGCGATCGGGCTGACTAAATAATCGGAGGCGATCGCACTTGTGGTAGATTAAGTAAGATGACTGGCTTTCGATCGGAATGCAAGCGCAACAATTCCTGATTAATTGATTATCTCTGAAAGGTTAGTTTTTGCTTGAGCGGGCGATCGCAAGTGTAGTGTGTTTTTCATCACAGCGAAAGATTGCACTATTGGCCGAATCGAGCCAATATATAAAAGTATTGAGCTTTGCAAAAGTTTACGAAGGCAATATCGAAATGTCTTTTGAGTTTTTATCGTTAGAGACTATTCAGCAATTGGCGCGAGATTACGGCTACTGGGCTGTATTTTTCGGGATTTTGCTAGAAAATCTGGGAGTCCCTCTTCCAGGCGAGACAATTACGATTGCTGGCGGATTTTTGGCTGGCAGCGGGGAACTGAATTACTGGTACGTGCTCGGAAGTGCGATCGCCGGTGCGACTGTGGGGGGAAATTTCGGTTATGCGATCGGCAGATACGGCGGCTGGCCCCTGCTGCTGAAGCTGGGAAAAATCTTCCGCTTTCGGGAAGAACAACTGTTTGACTTAAAAGAAAAGTTTAGCGAAAATGCAGCTAAAGCCGTATTTTTGGGCCGTTTCATCGCACTGCTGCGAATTTTTGCCAGCCCCCTAGCGGGAATTGCAGAAATGCCCTTTTTGCAATTTTCATTCTTCAATATTTTGGGTGCCGCAAGCTGGGCATCCGTAATGGTAAGTTTGTCATACTTCTTAGGACAGGTTGTGTCTTTAGAGAAGTTAGTAGGTTGGGCTGCTCAATTTGCGGTAGTTGCTTTGCTATTAACAGTTGCTTGGATTGCAATTCCTATTTGGTTGGAGTCGCGGAATTTGGACAAGACTAAGTAGGGTTGGAGACTCTTCTCAAAAAGACTCAATCTTCTTGTGGAACGGGCATCTTGCCCGTTCTTAAAATAGTGTAACATCTGAGGTTAAACTTATATTTTACACCAATGTCAGGAACAGGCTAGAAGCCCGTTCCACAAACAATAAAACTTATTCTGAGGTAGACTTCGATATCTCTACATTTATAATAGATAGAAATCATGGGATACACTACAATCTTTGAAGGCACATTTCATTTAAATCAGCGGTTATTGGATAGCGAAACTCTTTATTTATTAGAGTTTTCTCGGACGAGGCGAATGAAGCGAAATCCTGAAATTTTGCAAGATGTTCCCGATGCGGCGAGAACAGCCGTGGGTTTGCCTGTGGGCGAAGAAGGCTGCTATTTTGTCAATGAAAAGTGGGATGAAGAGTCGGAATTGTCGATCGTAAATTACAACCGCCCGCCAAAGACTCAGCCCGGTTTGTGGTGTCAGTGGATTCCGACTGCTGACGGCGGGGGGATTCAGTGGAATGGCATGGAAAAATTTTATGATTATGTGGAATGGTTGCAGTATCTGATTGACAATTTTATCAAACCTTGGGGTTATGTTTTGAGAGGCGAGGTGAATTGGCAAGGGGAAGAGGCGGCGGATGTGGGTATGATTTGGGTTGAGAATAATGTGATTGTTTCGCCGGAGGGTGCACAGGAATTGTTGAGGTATGCGGTGTCGCCGGTATCAGTGCCAAAGGTGGTTTGGGATTATTTGCAAGCGGTGGAAGCGACGGGGAAGCCTCTGACACATTGGTATGAATTAGTCGATCGGGCGGTGGAGTTGGGACACGGGGAAGCGGCGCTGTGGTTCAAGCCTAATATGGATAAGTATTTGGATGGTTGGGAGAGGGGTTTTGAGTTTGAGGGGAAGGTAATTAAAATGACAGATAGTGAGCTTTGAGCGGTTGTTTTGATTGCGGATAATCCGGTTATAATTGTGAGTACGATCGCAGGAGGATGTAGTATGACGGCATCAACAGAAATTCGCGAAGAAGTAATTGAGAGTAAGCCACAACCTTATTACACTCCAGCCGAGTATTTTGCTTTAGAAGAAGCAGCAGAGGACAAAAGTGAATATTGTCGCGGTCAAATATTACCAATGCCTGCGAATTCCGCCAACCACAATATGATAGTAGGTGATATTATTACTCCTTTGAATTTTGCTTTTAAAGGACAGAAACATTATCATTTATTTGCTTTGGGCTTGCGTTTGTGGATACCACAAAAGCAATTTTGTACTTATCCTGATGTGATGGTGGTTGCGGGTAAGCTGGAGTTTGCGGAGGGGAGGAAAGATGCGATTACTAATGTGGTGATGGTGGCTGAGGTTTTATCGAAATCGACAGCAAATTACGATCGAGGTGAAAAATTTAAACTTTTGCGATCGATTCCCACTTTGAGGGAGTATATTTTGATCGATCAGTACGAGATGCACGTCGAACAGTTTTCTAAGACGGATGACAATAAGTGGGTTTTGTCTGAGTATGATGGTGCTGAAGCGGTTCTGGTGTTGAGCTCGGTGCAGTTTGAGATGTCTTTGGGCGAAATGTACGATCGCGTGGATTTTGAGTCGGAGTCTGATTAGTAGCCATAAAAAACATGATTAAGTAAGATCGAATTAAGCGAGTAAATTTAATCATAAAAATCGAGGAAAACGTAATGATTGCCAGCAAAAATCATCCTGACGTTTCAGTTAAAGACTATTTAGAAGGTGAACTGGTAAGTCCCATCAAGCATGAATACAGGAACGGACAAATCTATGCAATGGCCGGCGCAAGTAATCCCCATGTTTTGATTTGTCTAAATTTAGCAACTCTGCTGAGAAATCATCTGCGCGGGACTGGTTGCCTGGTTTTTATGGCCGATACAAAAGTAAGATTTGAGACAATTAATACTTTTTATTATCCAGATGTAGCTGTATCTTGCGATGAACGAGATACTACTTCTGTTGCCGATTTTATCTGCTATCCTTCGCTAATTGTGGAAGTCCTATCTCCAACAACTGAGGCGTTTGACAGAGGAGATAAATTTGCGGATTATCGATCGCTCTCAACTATACAAGAATATGTATTAATCGGTCAACAACGGATGAATGTAGATTGCTACCGTCGCGATGTGGAAGGGCGTTGGGTTTTTTCTTCCTGCGGTGAGGGGGAATGTCTGGAGTTGGCTAGTATCAATTTTCAGTGTCCAATCTCTGCTTTGTATGAGGATGTTCCTGGATTGAGTTAAGATGTCGTTGGGTGAAATGTTCGATCGCGTGGATTTTGAGTCTGAAGAGTGAAGTGATATAGTAGAATCCCGGAAGCATTATGAAATCTGAAAAGTCGGCTATTACCTACAATATCGGTCAAAAATGGGCTGTGACACTTTGCTGCGAAGCAGAGGAAAAACTGGAATTGAGAGTTGCAAAAATCCTTGAATATTTAGACAAAAATTATCTCTTAAAGCAATGGGAAATATTTGATATTGAAGCTACGGGCAGTTATGGCAATTGCTTGACTGCGCGGTGCAATAATCAGGAAATATTTCAGGTATCTACTTCTGATTTGTTGGAGGTAATGAGGGAAGAAGGTCAAGTTATTGAATTAGATGCTAGTTTGATCAAAGATGACGAGGAATTGTTTAAAATACTGATTCGAGATGGGGTTTCAATTGATTTGCTTGGCAGCGGGGAGATGATGCCACTGACGGTTTTGGGCAAATATGTTTATGTTGACAAAGAACTGTTTATGTGGTAAAGATAGTAAGTGTTCGCAACTCTCAGACGTGATTCTAAGAGTTGCAAACACTTACTAAAACCCAAACGCTTTAGTAATCAATGGCAGTAGATTATTGCAGAATTCTAGTAGTTCTGTCGCTTTTGGTACACTTTTCATAATTCGTTCTAGCATCCTATTTGCCTGTTTGGCTTTAGTCTTCATTTCTGCATCATTAGGATTTGTAGCAGCTTCAGCTAATTCCTTTACTTGTTTTAAAGCATCTTCTTTGTCATCTTCACTTAAATTTGGATCGGCTGAAATTGCTGCTTCGAGTTCAATCAGTAACTCTTTGATTCCGGGTTTATCAGGTTCAGAGGATGAAGGTAACTCGTTTATAGCGAATGAAACATCTCCTCCAACGTGACTTGATGAAGTGCCTTGAATATTACCTCCTGTAACAGCACCTCCAACACTTCCTCCGATTTGAATACCTTGTTTATCTTCCATTATTCCCTCCTAAGTTGATTGATATTTGGATAATACTGTTATTTTTAGTCATTTCGCGAAACATTTCCTCCAACATTACTTGATGAACTGCCTCCTATATCACCTGCTGTGACAGAACCTCCCACACTTCCTTCTATTCGGATAGATCGATCGGTCGAATAGACTACATAACTACCTTCTGCATTACTTTCCATGAAGTTGTATAAGAAATCAACTACTTTTTTTAATCCTTTCATATCGGTTGTCACAAATATTGGCATAGGAGAACCGGAATTCAGATATAACTTAAGACCGTATTTTTCGGGCGAAAAAGTATTTACAATTAACCAGATAATTGCTACTATCGCCATAATTATTCCTGCCGCTCTCATCTCAGCATTATTAAAATAAGTAGCTACAACAAGTCCAATGACAAACAATCCCAAAATCCATTGAAATGGAATTTTTGGGGTCTTAACTGGTGATATACCAAAACCTGTAATGTTGCGAAATTGATAGACATCAGAACCAAATTTAACTGTATTTTTGGTAATATATATCTTGGTGTCATCCCAGATAGGTCGGTCATTATCTTGTGATGATATGTTATTTGCAGCCATCATTCCCCCCTTTTTTTAAAACTGTGAACCCACCAGGTAATAAGAATTAATTCTATCCCTACATAAATGAAGTCCTTGGGACTGCTGATGAGTGCTATTGATATTGACATCCCTGTGTAGTTAGAAGTATAATAGCGACTTAATATGAGCTTCAACAGTGAGAAAAAGTAATAAAAAAGTAATAAAAAAGTAAGATTTGTTCCCTGTTGCGGTACAATCTATACTCAGCCTACCTTAACGCTCCGCTAGTAAGGGACTTTAACATATGACCGTTGACGAAGCCATAGCGATCGCAGAAACAGCCCTCAACTACGATCGCCTCAACAAAGTTCAAGAGCTAGTGTTTCGTCAATCCTGGGAAGGGCGGTCTTATAAAGAAATTGCAGCCAGTGCTGAATATGAATATGATTATATCAAAGATGCTGGTGCTAAACTATGGAAACTACTTTCAAAAGCACTAGAAGAAAAAGTCAAAAAAGATAATCTCAAGTCAGTATTGAAACGATATTTAAGACGAGGTAAAGTGAATCTACAGCGAAATCTGACCATCGAAGTTAATCTCACTGGTGCAAATCTCAGTGGAGCAAACTTAAGCGGTGCTAGATTATTCGCAAACTTAAATGAAGCTGATTATGGTCAAGCTGATTTAGATAAAACTATAAACGCTGACAGTGAAACAGAATTATCTGACTCGGAAAACAAAATTAACTGGAACGATTTTTGCTTTCACTCCGACGCACAAGTGAAAATTGCCGAAATACTCGATCGCACTTCCACTCTCTTCATCCCCAACTCCCAACTCCGACTCACAACACCGGAAGGGAGACAAAACCAAGAAGCTGACTTTCTTATATTCCACCAAAACAAGTTAGGAATGCTGAAAATTGACCGCGAATCATCGCATCAAAACACAGCAGAAGATGAAATGTGCGGACTTTCGATAGATTCTGGCATCAGTCTTGTCAAACATTACGATGCTACCCGATGCAGCGAACAACCGGCTCTAGTTGTGCAGGAGTTTTTGGAAATATTGAGTCAGGCATAGCTATGATACCAAATCCTGCCATAATATCCATTCTACTCTTCAGTCCGCGCAGGCGGACTTCGTTTGTGTAGTCGCGATTTCAATCGCCGACTGACTTTCGTTGGTAAAGATTACATCCTCATAGATAGAATCCATGCTAGTGCGAAAATCCACACTAGCCAAGTGAATTTCGCTTCCTTGGGTGTAAGAATACAAAACCCACAACCCCTCAGCATTGCGGCGAAAACACTCAACCCGCTGCCGCTTTTGACTAATTAACACATACTCCTGAAGCGTTTCTAATTCTTGATAGTCAGCAAACTTATCACCGCGATCGAATCCTTCAGTTCCTGTTGACAAAACCTCGATAATTAAACAAGGATGTCTTTTAAAAGATTGAAATGCTTTGTCCCGTTCATCGCAACTTACCATCACGTCGGGATAGTAGTAAATATTCCTAGATTCAATCCTAGCTTTCATGTCTGACATATAAGCACGACAGCCACTACCCCGAACATGATTTCTCAAAAGTGCAAATAAGTTGCCAGCAACTGTCACATGAGCATCACTTGCACCTGCCATTGCGTAGGTTTCGCCCTGAATATACTCATGTTTAACCTGGCTGAGTTCTTCTAATTTCAGATACTCTTCCGGTGAGATGTAATTTTGGCTTTGATTTGCAACCATTGGCTTTATATTGAGTTTTTTATGATACTAGATTCAGACCACTTCTATTGTACCAAACCCACTAGGATTTTTAAATTATTTGATCCATATTTTAACAAATAAGGTGGGCATTGCCCACCTTACTCTTAGTCCCACTCTGCTGGGACTTTGTTTGTCAGTCTTGCTGGATGCCGAGGCCAGAAACCGGGTTTCTTCCTAAATCTCTAGTTTAGAAAGCAAAGATTTTTGATAGAAACCCGGTTTCTTTGCACAAGTCCTGTTAACACATTCTAACCCCGATTCTTCTCCGACCAAATGCGGGTTGGCAATCCCCAAACGTAGACAAATCCTTCGGCTGCTTTGTGATCGAATTCATCCTCGGCGCCGTAGGTTGCTAAGTCGAAACTGTACAGCGAATTCTCTGATTTGCGGCCGACAATTGTGGCGTTTCCTTTGAACATTTTTAGGCGCACGGTTCCAGTTACTCGCTTTTGCGTGTCTAGAATAAATGCGTCTAAAGCTGTTTTTAAAGGGTTGTACCAAAGGCCGTTGTAAATCATTTGGCTGTAGGTTTCTTCGATGCCGCGCTTGTATCGCGTGACATCTGCTGTCAAAGTCAAACTTTCTAAGTCTCGGTGCGCGTGCATCAAAACTAAAATCGCTGGTGTTTCGTAAATTTCCCGCGATTTAATCCCGACTACACGATTTTCAATCATGTCGATGCGGCCGACTCCGTGATTTCCAGCTATTTCGTTGAGTTGGGTAATTAGGGCGACTGGTGCTAATTCTTTGCCGTTTAAACTGACTGGTTTTCCGCAGTCGAAACCGATTTCGATGTATTCGGGTGTGTCGGGAGTTTGTTCGATCGCCTTTGTCATCAAAAACACCTCTTCCGGCGGTTCCGCCCAAGGATCTTCGAGAATGCCGGCTTCGATCGCCATTCCTAACAAATTGCGATCGATACTATAAGGTGAAGACTTCTTCACCGGCGACGGAATCCCGCATCTCTCACCGTAAGCGATGGTTTCCTCGCGGCTCATTTTCCATTCCCGCGCTGGTGCTAAAATCTTAATCTTGGGATTCAGTGCGCCGATCGACACATCGAACCGTACTTGGTCATTTCCCTTACCAGTACAACCGTGGGCGATCGCATCCGCACCGTATTTTTCGGCAGCTTCTACCAACAATTTAGCAATCAGCGGGCGCGCTAGCGCCGTAGATAGCGGATACCGATTTTCGTAAAGCGCGTTAGCTTGAATTGCTGGGAAGGCATAATCTTTGACAAATTCTTCCGTAGCATCAATCACCAAAGATTCCGAAGCACCAGATGCTAAAGCTTTCTTGCGGATGGGTTCTAATTCGTCTCCCTGTCCCAAATCCGCCGCCAGAGTAATTACCTCTTCGACTCCCCACTCCTTCATCAGGTAAGGAATGCAGACAGAAGTATCGACTCCGCCCGAATATGCTAGCACAACTTTTTTAGCGCGACTCATTGCTATTTACATCCTGAATTTAACTGACATCTTGCACCATTATCACTAAGCTTTTTAGGGCGGGCAAGATGCCCACCCCACCATAAAATTAATTTTTTGTGGAACAGGCATCTTGCCTGTTCTGGATAATGGTGCAAGATGTGATATTTAACCAACTTTGTATTATGCACCTAATTGACATCAATGCTCGTCAGACATAGTACAGATTCAGATATTATTTTTTTGCTCAACTTGGCTAAGCTGTGGCGCATTTAAATTGTATATTTCCATTTCCGCTCAAAACTCATCAATCCTCTCCCATTCTCCCCCTCTCCCATTCTCCCCCTCTCCCATTCTCCCCCTCTCCCATTCTCCCATTCTCCCATTCTCCCCCTCTTCCCCTCTCCCCTCCAACATCGCCAACATCGCCGCCATCTCTCGGCGTATTTCCCGGCCCAGTTGCTGCGAAAAATCTGCTACCGTGGGATACGGTAACTGTGGCGATGGGGAAAAGCCGTGTTTTTTAGTGTTGTGATTCCGACGTACAATCGTAAACCGATTTTGGCAAAATGTCTACAGGCTCTGGAAAATCAGCAGTTTGATAACATTGTCACAGATTATGAAGTGATTGTAGTCGATGACGGTTCGACGGACGGGACGATCGACTGGTTGGCCGCAGATGCTGAGTTTTTGCCGCACGTGCGATCGATCTGTCAATCTCATCAAGGCCCCGCCGCCGCCAGGAATTTGGGCGTTGAAGATGCTAAAGGCGAGACAATTATTTTTATTGATAGCGATTTAGTCGTTACAAAGGATTTTTTGCAAGCACACGCAGATGCTTTGCTACAGGCTTACAAAGATACTGATGCGGTTTTTACTTACGGCAGCGTGATTAATACTTGCAATTTCGACAATCCCACTGCCGAACCTTACAAAATAACTGATTTTTCGGCTGCTTATTTTGCTACGGGAAATGTCAGCATCGCCCGTCACTGGCTGCTGGAAGCTGGACTGTTTGACACTCGCTTTCAACTTTACGGATGGGAAGATTTAGAATTGGGTGTCAGGTTGAAAAAATTAGGTTTAAAATTGATTAAATGTCCGACTGCTGTTGGCTATCACTGGCATCCACCTTTTAGTTTAGAGCAAATTCCTGGGATGATTGACCGAGAAATTCAGCGCGGAAGAATGGGAGTTTTGTTTTATCAAAAACACCCCACTTGGGAAGTGCGGCTGATGATTCAAATGACTGTTTTGCACCAAATACTGTGGGGAGTTTTATCTTTGGGCGGGATGCTGAACGAGCGCACTATGAAACCTTTTTTGCAGTGGTTGATCGACCGAGGTAAGTCGCAGTTAGCTTTAGAAATTGCTCGAATTTTTCTGAATTGGTATAATGTCAAAGCCGTGTATGCTGCTTGCGATGAATTGCACGCTCCTACAAAGATGCCATAGATCGTGCCATTTTAGATTTTAGATTTTAGATTGATATTGACTGATGAGTAAGCTGTACGGCATTTAAATTGTAGATTTCAAGGCCCTATTCCCTACTCGTCAAATCCTCTCCTCCTTTAAGATCGCAGACAATCTAGATGCTGTACAGGCGATCGCGCCAACGCCTCAACAAAACTTAAGATACGGTAGCAGGTTGTCAGGCTAGATTTGCTTGCCGTGCAGAGCCAGTAGATATACTTAAAAACAAACATTGAGCAACTAGCCCAATAGTAGCGAAACCGCGTTCTAATCACTGTTTGAATTTTATATTTAATGAAATTTGCCGGATTTATGCCGGATTTGAGGAATATCGGCTGTTTTCTCGATCGCCTGCAATAATTTGCTGAAACAAAGAATTAAAGATGCAGACATTTTTGATAGACTGAATACAAATTAAGGGGTGCGCTATGTTGGCAGGCGATCGGACAGTGCCACTGGCATAGCACAAAAGGGAAGCTGTGTGTCTGATTTATGCTGCCATAGCTAATAAAAGCATCGCATACAGCCACTCATTGACTCCTGTCCAAAAACGGATACCGTCTCACATTCTTCTGTCACGAGCATTCCAAAATTTTAGATAAAAGTTCAATCTCCCAGATTCATCTACCCTTGTAAATCTAAAATCGTTGGACGATTTCCCTGATCGAACGTCTGATCCCGAAATCTCCAATCTAAAATAGAATGACCAGCGATTGATAAACAGGATGCGGAGCTGATAGAAACTTATACTGCTCAAATTCGCGCCATAAATCAACATCTACCCAATTTTATTGTTGCCGCAAGCTCATAGTTCTACCTATAAGCACTTGCGCTTTAATGATTCTTACAATTTGATTAATACACACTATATTACGCAGCAAAATTATCATATGAAAACAAAATAGTAAACGCTATAGATAGAAAAGCTGCGTAGATATTCCTAAGACTCTGAGGGGTTATCGTGAATAAAATTGACCAAAAATACGCCAAAATAACAACAAAAAAATCTGAAATATCTGGCTTAAAACAAAACATTTTAATTGTTGACGACCACCCAGAAAGCTTGCGTCTTTTATCCAAGTTGTTGTCCGAGCGGGGATATCAAGTGCGGCCAACACTAGATGGAAAATTAGCCCTTAAGTTTGCGCGATCGACTCCACCGGATTTAATTTTGCTGGACATTATGATGCCCGGTATAGATGGCTATCAAGTCTGCAAACAGCTAAAAGCTGCTCCTGAAACCAAAGATATTCCTGTAATTTTTATCAGCTCTTTAAATGAAACTTTTGATAAAGTTAAAGCTTTTTCGCTGGGAGCTATAGACTACATTACTAAACCATTTCAAATAGAAGAATTGGTCGCTCGCGTCGAAAGTCAAATGCATCTGAGCAGGCTTTCTCGGCAAGTAGTAGCACAAAATGCGCGGCTGGAAGCAGAAATAGAAGAACGCAAGCGGGTCGAAGCACAACTGCGAGAAAGTCAGCAATGGCTGTCGGCAGTAATTAAAATGAATCCTAATGTTTTGTACGTTTACGATGTGATAGAACAGCGAATTCTGTATCTCAATCGCGAACTATATATCGATCTTGGCTACTCGCTGGAAGAAATACAGCAAATGCCAGCAGCATTTCTTCCTAACTTAATACACCCTGACGATTTGCCAGCATTCTCAGAACATATGAGGAGGATTCAGACATCAAAAGATGGTGAAAGCTTTGAGTTTGAATACCGAATAGAACACAAAAATGGTGAATTTCGCTGGTTTTTTAGCCGGGATACGGTGTTTTCAAGGACGGTGGAGGGCAAACCTTGGAAAATTCTGGGAACTGCTACTGAAATTAGCGATCGCAAACAAGCAGAATTCGATCTTAAAACAGCTTTGTCTGCTTTGGAGCGGCAAATCAAGCAAAGATTTCTGCTAGAAACAATTACTCTCGAAATTCGCTACAGCTTAAAGCAAGACCAAGTTTATCAAACAGCGGCTGCTCAAATAGGTCGAGTTTTTAATGCCGATTCTTGCTTGATTCACACCTACAAAGAACACCCACTGCCCCGCATCTATTGTATGACTCAGTACAGGAAATCTGAATCAGCAACGCTGTGCGATGTAGTAGAAATTCCCGTCCTGGGAAATCCTCACGCTCAGTTGGTGTTGTCTCAAGATAAACCTGTAGTTTCTGACGATGTTTTTGCTGAACCGCTGCTGGAAAATGTTACTGATTTGTGCCGTCAAATAGGTTTGAAGTCGATGATAGCCATCCGCACTTCCTACCAGGGAAAACCCAACGGAATGATGTGCTTGCACCAGTACGATGAGCCCCGCCACTGGACGCAAAATGAGATCAGATTATTGAAAGCTGTCGCTGCACAAATGGGAATTGCGATCGCTCAAGCCAATCTTCTGGAACAAGATAAAGAGCAGCGACTTAAATTGCAACAAAGCGAAGCTAGTCTAGCAGCAGCCCAGAAAATTGCCCATATCGGCAATTGGGAATTCGATCTCGTCACCAATAAAAATATTTGGTCGGAAGAAGTATTCCGCATTTTTGGTCTGGACTCAGCCGCACCTGAACCGACATATATCGAACTTTTACAGATGTATCATCCAGAGGACAGAGAGTTGTTTCAACAAACTGTCAGCC
Organism: Microcoleus sp. PH2017_24_DOB_U_A; assembly: GCF_020738205.1. Classification (NCBI taxonomy): domain Bacteria; kingdom Bacillati; phylum Cyanobacteriota; class Cyanophyceae; order Oscillatoriales; family Microcoleaceae; genus Microcoleus; species Microcoleus sp. PH2017_24_DOB_U_A. Next base: position 41,582 of record NZ_JAEQCT010000022.1, on the reverse strand, counting down.
TTGGTATCTCACAGGGAACTTCCTACAAAAAAGAGTTGCGAATTTTGCATCCCAGCGGTCAAATTAGATACCTCGAAACAAGGGGAGAAGCTATTTTTAACAAATCCCTAGAAGTAATTAAACTGTTTGGAACAGTAATGGATATCACCGATCGCAAAGAAGCGGAAGCAGCGCTGCAAATTAGCGAAGAACGTTTTTACCTGGCATTTGAAGCCAGTGCGACGGGATTGTGGGATTGGAATCTTGCCACGGGAGAAGTCTATTTGAATTCACGGTGGAAGACGATGCTGGGATATGAAGTAGAGGAAATAGAAAATAGTTATGCAGCCTGGGAAAGACTTGTACATCCAGATGATTTGCCTCTGGCTACAGCAGCGATAAATGCTCATCTGGTAGGCAAAAAACCGACCTACGAAGCAGAATTTCGGATGCTGACAAAAATCGGTGAATGGAAGTGGATTTTGGCTCAAGCTAAGGTGATGGAACGTGATGATTCGGGAAATCCTTTGCGGATGACGGGCACGCATATCGATATTAGCGATCGCAAACAAGCCGAAGCAAGTTTGCGAAATAGCGAACAGCGAGAACGAGAAAAAGCCCAACAGTTAGAACAAACTCTGGAATACTTAAAAAATGCTCAATCACAACTGATTCAAGCCGCAAAGATGTCAAGTATTGGGCAAATGGTGGCGGGAGTTGCCCATGAAATTAATAACCCCGTCAGCTTCATCTACGGCAATATTATTCCCGCCGCACAGTACGCTAACGATTTGGTAAAATTGATCCAGCTTTACCAGCAAAATTATCCCGAACCAGTGCCAGAAATTGCCGAAAGATTGGCAGAAATAGAAGTGGATTTTATCGCTGAGGATTTCCCCAGAGTGCTGGCTTCAATGCAAGCAGGTGCTAACAGAATTAAGCAGATCGTGTTGTCCTTGCGAAACTTTTCGAGACTCGATGAAAAAGAGCGCAAAGTAATCGATATTCATGAAGGGATAGAGAGCACTTTGGTGATTTTGCAGCATCGATTGCTGTCACAGCCAAAACGTCGGGAAATTCAAGTTGTTAAAAATTACGGCGAACTGCCCAATGTTGAGTGTTATCCGGCGCAATTAAATCAGGTATTTATGAATTTGCTGTCAAATGCGATCGATGCTGTGGAAGAGTCATCAGCAGCCTGTAATGACAAAGTTAATCAGATTCGCATTATTACGGAAGTCAGCAGCGAAAATCAAGTGTGCGTGCGGATTGCTGACAGCGGGCCCGGTATCTGTCCTGAGGTTCAGTCAAGGATGTTTGACCCATTTTTTAGTACAAAGCCGATCGGCAGTGGCACTGGTTTGGGATTGTCGATTAGTTACCAAATTGTGAAAGACCGCCACGGCGGTAATTTGTGGTGTCATTCAGAAGTTGACCGAGGTACAGAATTTGCGATCGAACTACCGATTTCGCAAAAAAAGTTGAAAGTAAAATAGGTTTGTAGTGAGGACTAAAGTCCTTCTTTCGGGAGCATCTCAGTTTTGCATTTGTAGTGCTGTCCCCGCTCGCGTGCTTTATAAAGCACGCGAGCGGGACGCTCGCACTGAAAGAAAAAATGCTTTTTGCAAAAATGAGATGCTCCCCTCAGAAAGAAGGACTTTAGTCCTCACTACGAACCTTTTATGAAGGCTAATTTACCGAAAATAATGTCAAAACCTGAAATTTTATCCGATATTTCATGCAAACCGTCTGTGGCTGAGTTTGATTTTAACCTAACTGTGATATAATTAAAGGCTACTTTTTTCGCTGCTAGACGTTGCACTCTTTCTCTTGGGAGTGAATTTTACAGTTGATTTCATACATACTATCTCAACTTAAGTCTGTAGCATCTACCACATTTTAACTGAATTATGACCGACTCAATTCGCTTCCTGATGTGCGCTCCCGACCACTACGATGTAGATTACGTGATTAACCCTTGGATGGAGGGTAACGTACACAAATCATCGCGCGATCGCGCCGTCGAACAGTGGGAGAAACTTTACCACGTGTTGAAAGACAACGCCGTTGTAGACCTGGTAACGCCCGAAAAAGGCTGGCCGGATATGGTGTTCACCGCCAACGCTGGCTTACTTTTAGGCAATACTTTTGTCCTCAGCCGCTTCTATCACAAGGAACGCCAAGGCGAAGAACCCTATTTCAAAGCATGGTTTGAAAACCAAGGTTTCACCGTGCACGAACTCCCGAAAGACTTGCCGTTTGAGGGTGCTGGTGACGCTTTGCTCGATCGCGAAGGACGCTGGTTGTGGGCAGGATACGGCTTCCGTTCCGAACTCGACTCGCATCCGTTGCTAGCAAACTGGCTGAACATTGAAGTGCTGTCGCTGCGTTTAGTAGACGAACGTTTCTATCACCTAGACACCTGTTTTTGTCCGCTCACAGGCGGATATTTGCTCTACTATCCAGCAGCATTTGACTCTTACTCGAACCGCTTAATTGAAATGCGAGTAGCGCCGGAAAAACGGATTGCGATCGAAGAAGCAGATGCCGCTAATTTTGCTTGCAATGCTGTCAATATTGACAAAGTTGTGGTAATGAACAAGGTGAGCGAAGGCTTGAAAACGCGCATCACTCAAGCGGGCTTCAAAGTCATTGAAACGCCGATGAGCGAATTTTTGAAAGCGGGCGGCGCCTGTAAGTGTTTGACGCTGCGGGTGAATGAACCTGTGCAAGAAGATCGATCGGCAAACGTGATGGTAGAAAGCCGTGCCATTCGCATGGAAGGTCACCTGCTTGATGCCGGTTTAATCAGCCGCGCTTTAGACTTAATTATCGAAAACGGTGGCAGTTTCCAAGTGCTCAATTTCAATTTAGGAGAACAGCGCCAAAGCACATCATCCGCGGATGTGAAAGTTTCGGCACCTTCCCACGATGTGATGGAAGAAATCATGGGATTGCTGATTGACTTGGGTGCAGTGCCACCGCCGCAAGAGATTTGCGACGCTATTTTAGAAGATGTCGTGCAAGATGGTGTCGGCCCAGACGACTTTTACGTTAGTACCATTTATCCTACAGAAGTGCGGGTAAACGGTCAGTGGGTGAAAGCGCGAAATCAGCGGATGGATGGTGCAGTTGCAATTACTGAAACCGCAGAAGGCCCGGTGGCTACGTGCAAATTGTTGCGCGATTTAAAAATAGGTGAAAAAGTCGTTGTTGATGTGGTTGGTATCCGTACTATCCGCAAAACAGAATCGCGGGAACAGCGCAATTCTCAAGAATTTAGCTTTATGTCCGGTAGCGTTTCTAGCGAGCGCCGGGTAGAATTGGTAGTGGAACAAGTAGCGTGGGAATTGCGCCAAATTCGCGATCGGGGCGGTAAAGTTGTGGTGACGGCGGGGCCTGTGGTGATTCACACCGGCGGCGGCGAACATTTAGCGCATTTGATCCGCGAAGGTTACGTACAAGCATTGTTAGGTGGAAATGCGATCGCAGTTCACGACATGGAACAATCTAGCATGGGAACTTCTTTGGGAGTTGACATGAAACGCGGCGTAGCTGTGCGCGGCGGACACCGCCACCACTTGAAAATGATTAACACTGTGCGCCGTTATGGCAGTATTGCTAAAACCGTGGAAGCAGGCGTGATTACTAGCGGTGTAATGTACGAGTGCGTGAAGCATAATATACCGTTTTCGCTGGCTGGTTCGATCCGCGATGACGGGCCGCTTCCCGACACGCAAATGGATTTGGTGAAGGCTCAAGAAGAGTATACTGAGCTGTTACGGGGCGCGGATATGGTGTTAATGCTGTCGTCTATGCTGCATTCGATCGGTGTGGGAAATATGACGCCGGCGGGTGTAAAGATGGTCTGTGTGGACATTAATCCGGCTGTGGTGACGAAATTGAGCGATCGGGGGTCGATCGAATCTACTGGAGTTGTCACCGATGTGGGATTGTTCCTGAGTTTGTTGGTGAATCAATTGGATAAGTTGACTAGCCGCCATCATGTAACTCAATCGGTGTAACTGAATCGATTTAGAATCGGCGATTTAAACCGTGTAGACTCGGCGGTTGAAACCGCGTCTACACAAACAATGTCCGAGCTCAGAGGGACTGAATAATAGAGGCTGGTAGGGTGCGCCACAAGCACCTTCCTGAGCCGATAATCCTGATTATTTTCGCTCAAAAAGCGCCCCAATAAATTGAACTATCGCCCTTTTTATCGCCGCTGGAACTTGGAGGGGATTTAATTTCCGAATTAGCTGCGGTGACGGGAGACAAATCGCCCGGTAAAGACCGAATTCGCAACTCGTTGAGCAAACCATTAATATGATGCGGCTCAGCATCCAGAATACTTGCTAACGGGAGCAGATTTTGCACTGCATATTCGCCGAGTTGAGCGTTAATACTTTCTGCTAAATAGCATAGCATAATGTATCTGCTACCGCTGCTGATAATATGAAATATTTTCTTGAACTCGTCAAAGTATTGAGTTCCCGGTATAGCTGAAGCGATTTTTGTTTCACCCTTCCAGAATAAATCTACATCTATTTGACTGGCTGGCAAAACTTGAGCTTTAGCAATCCAGACGATATCGAGGATTGGTTCAGAGTCATACTCGTGAAAAATCAGCCGCTTTAAACCAGAGATTAATTCCGGAGAATTGAGAGTTTTTTGCCATTCCCGACACCAATCATTACTTTGAGCATTTAAGGCATTTTTGACTGCCGCCGGACGTTCAATCACATCTTTTAATAAAGAAAGACTTCCGGCTAATTTGGCAAACTTTGGGGAGATTTGCTGGTGCAGTATCTGATTGGGGTCAATATAATCTTTCCGCCAAGGTGCGTCCGGGATGAGAACTTGACAGGCGGGAGCAAGTGTGTTGTTTGCAGTAAGAATCGGTGGATTTTTAACTGGACGGCCTTCTAATGACTGTTGAGATTCTAGGCGACTGATTACCTCGATTGCATAGTTTTTGTCTGCTGCGTTTAACGGCGTATTGCTGTATTCGGCTGCTAATTCTTCGAGAAAATCTAGGTAATCTTGCACAACGGGCGATCGCCCTTGTCCTAAAAGCTGATAGACTTCGGAAAATGGATGAGAAACATCTATCGTTGTGCGGCGGTTCCCGAAAAAAGGCACGTCATCCAAAAAAGCGTGTTTCGGCCGCCAAAACTTGCCCCTAGAATCATCCCACAGACATTGACGCCTAGCAAATCGCTGTTGAATTTGCTGGCGTTGTTCGCTGGAAATACTGCCTTTGATGAAAGTCTCATCGAGATATTTGTAAATTGCCTTGACTGATTGTATTTGTGCGTTTAAATCGTCGGATATTGTGATTTCAACTGTCATTTTCCCAAGTTTTTATTAATGTATCAAAGTGGTCGATCACTGTACTTGTATCTACAGGCATAAAACCAAGTGCTGTTTTGATTTCGGGTTTCAGCAAATCCCGCTGAGGGCGTGCAAATACGAATTTTTGGCTTGCAACTAACCGAACATCTTGAATGAAACAGACATCTTTAGCGCGATACAGCCTCGGTTCAGGTATAGCAGCGGCGGGATATTGGCTTAACTTTTGAGGATTTTGCTCAACAGGAAGCCAAGGTTTATCTGCGAGTGTTTCAGCCAGTGTTTTGTTGGTGTTTCCAATTGAGGTATATTTTAGTGCATCCCAATTATCAATGATATAGTTAAAAACCGCAATCGAAGCATCGGTTACTGCGCCTGCACCTGAACGATTCGCAGTTTGAATTAGATTGTCAACACAAACTACAATGTCATCTGCACTCAAGGTTTTTCGCATTCCCAAATTCTCAAAGAATTCGAGCCACAGTGGATAATCCTGCGAGTAAAATTCCATATCTGGAATAGCTGCTAAATTTCCGAGAATGTTGCGGATTACTTGACTTTCGGGATTGTAAATTAGTTCGACAGAGCGCAATCTGCGATCGCTACAGCGTACCAAACGCGCCTTTTTCAGCTCTTCTTTGAATGAAAAAGCATCCTCTCCTGCCTTTTCTAGTTCTTTATAAGCTTCAGTGAGATGCTCTCGAATCCACGCCAGCGCGATTAATTGTTCTTCCGGCGCTAATGAGGCATACTCAGGTAACAAACACTCGCGAATCAGTCTAGCACGATTGAGTACCGGAACTTGCAAAAATTGGAACAGTCGCAGCCATTCTTGGTTTTTTTCTGTCCGTAAAAGCCTCAACGTACCTGCAATTTCCGGCGGTTCGTATCCGCCGCCCGGAAGGTAGACATTTTCATCGTTGAGGGAAACGATTTCGTGGGAAGTTGTGGGGTAAATTGGAAGTTGACGCAGCTTGTGGAGGCTATCTTGGTCGTAATTTGTTGGTTCTGAAGCTGCTAGGAAGTTGAGGAGAGATGTATAATGCTGTTGGTGGTAGGGTGGCAAACCTCGATCGCACCGCGAAGATACCGTGTCTAGGACATCTGGGCCTGTCAGAAAATAGACTAACAGATTTTTGTGTCTTTGGGCAAATTGGGCGATCGCACTTTCAAGTTTTGCCGGTGCTCGGACAAGCGTCACCCCAAAATACTGTACAGCCTCGATGATTTCCGCTGCAATATTATCACCGCACAACAAAGGAGTTCCCGCAGTTCCTCCTTTGTGGAGCTTACCATCATTTCCCGGAACCAGCGGAACTTTCTTTAATTCCTCGACTGTTTCTGACGACAGATATCTAGGCGAGATATTAGAAAAATAATTGTATACGAGAGTCAACCAGTCTGTATTTGGTGGATGTAGTGCATCAGCTTGCCAATCGCATTCTGACTGCGTTGAACTAATGACATGAATCAATTTTTTAGCTACTTCTGTAGCATTCATTTCTGACACACCAATCATGTTATGTCGAGGCACTACATTAGTTAAATCTCGGTGCAAAAACCATTCTAGATGATTGGCAAATATCTGCCTTGATGTATCCTCGGAAAAGTAAATAGTGCCTATCGGGTTGTAACCAAATACTTGTAAAGTATTATTCGCGAGAATAGCTAGCGGCAAACCGCGCAAATCTCGATGATTGTCGCTGATGCAATAGCGCAGCATATTCGCAATCCACTGTCTATTTTGCAGGCTGGGTTTCGGTGCATCTTGCAACGGCACACCTAGCTGTTTGTTTTCAGTTAAGTGCTGGCGCAGATTAGCCGGAGTGAATGTTTGTAATGGCAAACCTGCATCTTTAAAAGCTGCTAAAATTGAATCTGGTAATGGCGGTTCGGGAATGTCGATATTGTCGGCGCGCATTGCTGCTAATAATTCGTCCCACCACTTTTTCGAGGGTAAATTTTTAACTGTCGGAGGTGTCACCCATTTTGTTTGTGACATCGCTACCCCGCTGAATTGACGTTCAGTTACAGTGTGTTCTACAGCCGATCGCACAACTAATCTCTGATACAATAACTGTATGACACAGCGGTGCAGTTCTTCGAGAGCTTTGCTGACAGTAATTTTGCCAACAGGCCAAAACTTGTAAAATCCCTCTGGCTGATACCTGCCGATATCTTGCACTAAATCAACAATTAAATTAGCATAAGCGTGGGACAAAACGTGCTGTGCGAGTAGATGGTTCCAAATAGATCTCGGTCTATCTTTTCCAGTTTGTCCGCTGTCGCTGCTGAGGTTGTCGCGCGAACTATTTAAGTTGAAAAAACCATTAATGTGAATAGGTAGCCCGGTTTCGAGGGGAAGCGGCAAAAAACAGTAAACTTTTCCGTTGACAGGTTGAGGATTTCCCTCGGTACTCACAGCATTAATTCTTGCAGCAGCGCCCGCCCAAGGCAATACTTTTTCTTGGCTTTCGTACATTGCTTGTATGACTTTTGCCAACTCCCCGCCTTCGTCTGTCCGAATTAAACTGACTGTTCTCCAAGTTGATTTGGTATTTCGATTCCGGCTAATTGTTTCTATGTCGTGGCGGTATGAAACTGATACTAAACCTGCTGGATTATGGTGGCACAATTCCAGCAATTTGTCTGGTGTATCGGGAATTGCATCGAGGAGGAGTTGGCGTGCTTCTCGTACTTCTTGCTGGTTTTGGGTAACAATCGCGAGAATTTCTTGCCTAGTTTCTTGACTGTTGGCGGGAATTTCGTAAACTCTAATTTCCTGAACAGATTTCAAAAATAGCAGTAACTCTTCACCTGAATTAATCAGTTCGTCTAGCAGTTCTTTGATGTTGGATTCGGTGAAAGCTTGTTTGCGAATTTCGCTATTTTTCGCGTGTTCTGCGGTTCTTAAAGGCAAGCGAAACAAAGTGCCTTGAAAATTTGTCTCTCCTAATGGCAATCCTCCCGCTGCGTAGACTTGCATAAAATCGGGATATTTTTCGTACCATTTAGTGTTTGCTAAATTCCACTCGCGCCCGGGTTCTTGTCTGGAAGTGCCGGGGATAGCTGCGCCGTGGGGGTCAAAAAAAATAATGCGATCGCGCGAAACGAAGCTGGGATAATCTGTAACGTGATATATGGCATTAAACCCGACGCCAAATCTACCCGTTTTCTGCAAGTCTCGCGCTTTTTCACTTTGTCCGAGGCTGCGGATGCTGTCAAAGTCTTTATCTGTAAAAACGCGATCGTTGTAGACTAGCATCGCCGGCCCCATGAGCTGTATCATGCGATCGTCAGGCAATTGTTTAGGCTGATGCTGCCGCCAATCCAGAGTAATTTCTACCCGCGTTGCTTTAGCATCGTCAGCATTTTGGATCAACTCTTTGATAATGCCAACGCCTTCGGGATAATCTCGGATAATCCCTCTTAACCGGGCGATTAAGGGTTCGGATTGGTAGAAAGATTTGCCCTCAGTTTCGCTGTTGCTATAAGCCATAGATGTTATGTTCGCTTTCTACCAAATACTATACAAGCAAAGCGTAAATACAAGCAGGATTCCCACTGAGTACCCTACCGAAAGCTATTCGTAATATTCCCATAAAAAACCTCAGACCCGCAAGCCTGAGGACCGGAGTTCCTGAAAATCGTCATTTCTTACTATTATCGTCAACGAACAGCATAAAATACAAGAGGGGTGAAACCCAGCACGGCAGTTGTTGGCAGACTGAGATTTCTTCCTGACTCGCAACGCGAAAGCGGTTTTTGATTCAATACTTCATATCATGTCCGATCGATTGACCGCAATAAGTAAGGTTCGTAGTGCGGACTTCAGTCCGCAGCATTATGCGGACTGAAGTCCGCACTACGAACTGTTTTTGCGATCGCAACCGACAGGACATAACATTAGGCATACATTCACAAGTCCTCTCGCCATTTTATCGATCGCACTTGATAATTATGCTTTAAGATGGGAGCCTGTCCTCGATCGCAATATAAGGCTCACCGTGAGTACCCGTATAGATTTGAGTCGGACGGTAAATGCGGTTTGTCTCTAGCTGTTCCTTCCAGTGGGCCAGCCAACCGGCAACTCGGGCGATCGCAAAAACTGGTGTAAACAAGTCCGTCGGAATTCCCATTTTCCGGTAAACCAGACCAGAATAGAAATCTACATTAGCATAAATTCCTTTGTGAGCCAATTTCTCTTCAACGACTTCTTCCAACTTGACAGCAATGTCGTAATAATCATCGCGACCAAAGTTGTCAAATAACTGTTCCGCTAACCCTTGGAGAATAGTTGCTCTCGGATCTTTCACCTTATAAACTCGGTGTCCGAAGCCCATGATTTTGTCCTTATTTTCAACGCACTTCTCGACAAAAGGCCGCACGTTTGCTACAGAACCAATTTGCTCCAACATCTCAATCACTTCTTCATTCGCTCCCCCGTGCAGCGGCCCCGCCAAAGTGCCAACTGCTGAAGCAATCACCCCGTAAGGATCTGTTAGCGTCGAAGCTGTTACCATTGCCGAAAATGTAGAGGCATTGATAGTATGTTCGGCGTGCAGAGTCAGACAAACGTCAAAAATATTAGCTAACAGCGGATCTGGTTCTCGCTCGTTTAGCATATAAAGAAAGTTAGCCGAGTAGTTCAAGTCATCCCTCGGCCGCACGGGGTCATTACCTCGCCGCATTTGCTGGAACGCTGCTACCATTGTGGGAATCTTAGCTAGCAGCCGCACTACAGCTTCTCGAATATATGCTGGGTTAGCCAGAGCTCGGCGCGAGTAAAATAAACCTAAAGCCGCTGCTGAAGCTTGCAGGGCATCCATGGGATGTCCTCTTTCGGGAAAGCATTTCATCATGTCGCGGATGCGATATTTGATCCGGCGGTGATAGCGAATTTCATGCTCGAAAGCTTCTAGTTCTTCCTTTGTTGGAAGTACACCCCAGATTAATAAATATGACGTTTCCACAAAGGAACTTTTGAGTGCTAGTTCCTCGATGCTAATCCCGCGATATTCCAGCACCCCTTTTTGTCCATCTACGTAACTAATACTGGACAAGGTGGCGGGAACACCTTCTAAACCTGGTTTGAATTCGCCGACGACCATTGCGATACCGTGTTGTGTGAGTTGAATCTAATCAAATTACATTAGCAGAAAGCAAGATCGTGTCACCGTCTTGACCAATAATAATTCGATCGCGACTCAGGCACTCCGGCGCTCAGAAACGGGATTTTTCAACGAAGTTATCAATCGCGCCGCTAGATATTTTCGCCCCTCCCACCCGCTTTCTGCGCCCGAAAATCTGGGTTTAAGAGGGCGATTCGCCGTTTCTAGCAGAGCAAAAACTTGGGCCCAGTCAGCCAGAACATTTGGCTGCGGCCGACTGGGGAACCTGTTTCGGGGAGAATTAAACCGATGATACCTGCTTTTTTGAGAATGAGGGTGTCGTGCGATCGCCCCCAAAGCAAAGTTTCAGCCCAATTGCCCAAATCTGGTTGGTGCCCCACCAGGGCCAAGCTGCGGTTCCCTGTTTCCTGCCACTGCTTGTACCACCTCAGCCAGTCCCCGATGTCTCCTGAAGGTGCGAGGGGGAGGGATTCTTCTATTTTGGAACTCAGACCCGCTGACAGCAGGATTTGGGCGGTTTGTGTGGCGCGTAGTAGGGGACTGGAAAGAATCAGATCGAACTGAATTTCGAGCTCGTACAGCCGCTGAGCGATTTTTCGGGTTTTACGATCGCCCTCTTTAGTTAGGGGCCGTTCCTCGTCTGTATCATATTCTTCGGGTTCCGCTGCGATGCCGTGACGGACTAGGTAGAGATGCACGCTTGGCTGTCCTTTTTGATAGTTGTGCGATGGCTACGCCCCGGCTTACGCCTACGTACTTCCTTTGAGATTGGGTGCGATCGCATTTTCGCCCCATTGTACAACTGCCTTACAATCCTGTGCTGTCGTCAGGTTGACTTCAAAAGTACGTTAAAGGTACGTAGTTGCGCTTTAGCGCTCTATTCTAGACTAATAGAGCGCTAAAGCGCAACTACGTACCTTAGATATCGGTTGAAAAACTCGGCTTATTCAGCCTGCGTGCCTAAATCCCGAGTGCAATCTAAACCAGAAGGAAATCTGATTGAGAAATCAAGTTATTTGCTCCAATTACCGTCGCCAAGACTTCCCCAGTGCTGGCAAATTTCAGGAAGGTAGTGTTAGCACTTTGGCTGATTTGTAACTGCGACAAATTCAAACCACCTGTGATGACAAATTTATCCGAACCAACCTCAAAATTAACAATCGTATCCGCGCCACTGCCGGGGTTTAACACAAAGCGATCGCTGCCAATACCTCCAATCAGAGTATCGTCACCCATATCGCCAATCAACCAATCATCACCCATACCACCGGTGAGTAAATCGTTATCTTTACCACCGATTAAAGTATCGTTACCTTCACCGCCAGCGAGCGTATCTTGTCCTTCATTACCGTTGATCCAATCATCGCCAGCACCGCCATCAATACAATCTTGCTGACCGATCGCACCGACAGCAACAGAGATACCTTTGTTATCTCCAAGAATCGTATCGTTGCCATCATTGCCACAGAGCATATCATTACCATTATCACCGAACATCAAGTCATTGCCTGCATCACCGTGAATAATGTCATCATCCTTGCCACCGCGTAGGGTATCGTCGTCTTTGCCGCCACTAATAGTGTCATTCGCTTCATCTCCGTTGAGGAAGTCGTTGCCACCACCACCAAATAGCAAGTCGCGTCCTTGTGTATCTCGCACCAACGAATCTGTCGTACCGCCGTACAGGATATCGTTACCGCTATCGCCGATCAAAGTATCGGAACCTATTTCGCCCCAGATCAGGTCGTTGTCTTTGCCACCGTAAGCTTTGTCGTTACCTTTACCGCCATATACGGTATCGTTGCCATTGCCACCAGCGATTAAATCCGCACCTCGATCGCCAAATATTAAGTCTCCTTCGTTAGAAGTATCAGCCATCGGGTTGCCGTAATCGCCGACGATGGTGTCTCCATCTTCGCCACCGTAGAGGGTGTCGGAACCGAGCTCGCCATATACCAAATCGCTGCCTTTTCCTCCGAAAGCTTTGTCGTTTCCCTCCCCTCCAACTAGGGTGTCGGTTCAGTATTAAAGGTTGGTTGGCGATCGCGATCTACTGTCACCCTCATCCTTCGCCCTACATAATACATATTTCGTTCTTTTTGTCAAAATATTCTACTGTACCGGCGCCCTAGAGGTGCTGGTAATGCGATCGCACCGAGTGTCGCGGTTGCAGGGCTGGTAGCACCTTTGTCATCGGTAGCGCTGTAAGTAAAATTAGCGCCGTTGAATGTGCCTGTCGATTTGAAGAATAACTGACTAATTTGAGCCGGAGTCAGGGTTTGACCTGCTATGACTGCCACTCCACCTGTTGCCGGATCTCCTAGAAATAAGACGCCTTGGGCTGCTGGCGGTAGCGTGTTGACGGTGTAAGATGCGATCGTCCCGTCAGCATCTGTAGCACCCAATCCGGTTACAGGGACGGTGCTACCAGGATTGACTGTAGTGCTGGGGCTAGCTGTAACAGGAGGTTGGTTCGCAGCAACAGCAGTTAAGTCAGTCGCACTGTTGTTGTTGCTAACGATCTTATCGACGATACCTTCTGGCGGAGTTGCCGTAGCTGTGTTGCTAATCGTGGTGTCGATCGCGCTATTAGCAACAGTACCAGTAACAATATAGGTAGCAGTCGATCCAGCATCTAGATCCAGTTTCGTATTGATGTTGTTGCCCGAACCCGATCGATCCGCAGCAGTCGGGAAAGCACCTACACCTGAAAGCGAAGCAGTCCAAGTGACTCCCGTCAAGCTAGCAGGAAGGTTATCGGTAAAGGATATACCTTTTATGTAGCAGGAACTGTTGTTTGTAACAGTAACTGTATAACTCAGAAGAGTGCCTGGTGTTGCAGTAGTCTGCCCGTCAGTTTTTGTGACTGCTAAGTCAGCATCGGGAGTTGGTGTCGGTAGGGTTCCAGGTGCCGATCCGACCGTTATTGGTAGGTTCCAGGTAATAAAGCAGGTTGACTGATGATAGCGGATCTCTGGCCACTGCTTGGGGAGAGAAAGGCAGTATATTTGGTACCGAAGGGGTTATGCTGCCTCCGGTGTTGACACTGGTAATTAAGACTTGGCCGTTGGCGATCGCATAAATAACGTTTGGCTGGCAGTCAACCGCTAGCGTGGACTGATAATCCGCGATCGCATCTGCTTGAAAAGCTAAGGGAGATTCGATCGCTCCTGTTAATTTCTCTAAATTCCAGTTGCCGCCCAGTAGTGCGCTGCCCGTCAAATCTGTTGAAGCTGCAATATCAGCACCAGTTAAATAGCCTATTTTGTTTACGAAGTTTTCGCCTAATTCGCCAGCCGCCACATCGCAGCCGTAAATCAGAATATCGGCATTAGTAGTAAGTAAGTAAGTGAGTTTCCCCACTGTTGCAACTGTTCGCTATAGGTATTTAGTGTCTCAGAGTTGAGTCTTGTTGCACCCAATTGCAAGTTTCCAGAACCCCCGTGAGAAACAATATGAACGCTTTTAATATCACTCCGGCTGGCTAAAACTTCGCTAATTTGTTCTACTCCATCCCGCGCTGAATCTAAGATAAATACTTCTGTTCCCGGTCTGGCTCCGCTGGCGAGACTCTGATAATTATCTACATTTCCATCTATAAATAGTAGTTCTTTTTTTGGTTTTACTTGTGGAATTAAGTTTATGGCATTTACATAGCTAGCAACAGTAATTTCCGAAAAATTAGAACCATTATTTTGATCGCTTGTCTCAAAAATATTCATTGTCTTTGATGGCGGATGTATTGTTTTTTATATTTAACCTACCCCTTTCTTTGGTAAGAACCTTCAGTATATTCCACATACTTTTGAATTGCATCAATTGATAATATATATGCAATTTAAAAAACAAAAAGAGTAACTATTGCGTAAAACCATTATTCTGCAATGGTTTTGCCGCAAGTTAGTTACCCTTTAACACAAAGATATTTTTTAGAGTACCCACAAAAGACTCAAGAATTTCAGGATGTGTTTATTACAAGCCTTTGGGTTTTTGCACTATTTGAAATTAAGTTAGCAAGCTATCTAAAACCTGATGGGATTTAAAACTTTTACTAATTTAATTGTCAAATTGTTGTCTTTGATACAATTTTCTCAGATTTACCTTGCTAAGTCATTGGCCATTATGCTTATCTATTTTTTCACTCGTAAGCCATTTATCGGCAGTAGATTTACTTACATCAAATTTCAATAATGGTTCGATACTTATAGCGATCGCCAAAACGCTGAAAACTTTATTAATTGCTGAAACGTTTGTTTTTATTGGTTAGTGGTTATTGCTTCTTGCTTGTTTCTTCTTACTTCTGCTACGGATACTTATGTGTTTTCCCCTACGTATTTCTGTGATGACTCCACTTTATTTGCATCTAGAAGCCGATCGACTCCTGTGCGATCGTACTTTTGATCCAAATTCTGTCTTTGCCTTCGTGGCTGCGGAAGTTAGTAAAACCTATAGCGGATCTAGCTCTCATATTCGCGGACGTTGTTGGGAAGAGAGCCCTATACGTTTAAGCGGTTCTATAAGTTGTCAGTCATACCTCACCTTTTTGAGAAAGGCTATATATCGTATATAACTATTTATTCATTTAGTCGATATTGACGCTAAATTTAGCTAAACAGACGGGAATCCCCACACTATATCGCTTCGATTAGTGTGGGATTCTCATGCGCGTGAGACGAGGATTCTATCTGTCCACAATCTCAAAGCATAGCTTTGAGCAGTGGGCAGATGGATGACGAGACGAACAGACTTCTTGTTTTACTCGACAGGTCTATCTTGCTCCTCAATGTACTTTTTCAATTGCTCAACCGTCACGCCACCACAGGAAGCAATAAAATAGCCATTTGTCCAAAAAACATCTTTCCAGTAAACTTTTTCAACTTCACTTACAAACTCTTTTCGCAAATAGCGACTAGAGACAGTCTTAAGATTGTTGATAAGCTTACTTGGCTCAGTTTGTGGTGTATATTGAAGCAACAAATGTACGTGGTCACGCTCACCATTGAATTCTACCAATCTTCCTTCCCATTTTCCCATCAAGTTCTTAAAAATCTCCTCAAGCCTGGACAACATTGGATCAGTTAGAACTTTCCGCCGATATTTGGTTGTCAACACTAAATGACACTTGAGATCGGAAACCCCTCTGGCTTTATGGATAAAATCTTTACTCATATACTTGACACTAAACAGTATTCTCTGATAGAGTAACACTAATCGAGGCGTATCGTCTGTGATGCAATGAAAGTAGCCTACCAGTACCAATTCTATCCCGACACCAATCAAAAATTAATCCTCAACCAATGGCTGAGAATCTGCCGTTATTGGTATAATTGCCAATTAGGAGATAGATTTGATTGGTGGGAAAGAAACCGTACTGCTATAAATGCTTGTCCATTGATTACTAGCATCTCTGCGCCCCGCGCGAAGCCCAACTACTATAACCAAAAACAACAATTGCCCGTCATCAAGAAAGACTTAGTAAAAGTTTTTCATAGTGGCGAGCTTTTGGATTTTAAGCAGGTAGATTCAACTGTACTGCAAGATGTCTCTAAGCGAGTAGACAAAGCTTTTGAGCGGTTTATCATAGGGGATAGTAAGGGCGGAAGATCGGGTAAACCCCGCTTCAAGACTGAGGTAGATTACCGGACGATGACTTTTTGTACGGCTAACAGCGACTGGATTAAGTTGATTCGTAAGAATTGGTTTTATATCCGATTGCCAAAGTTGGGCATCATAAAAGTTCGGATGCACCGCCCAATCCCCGATGGATTTAGCGTCAAGCAAATTAGTGTAACTAAAAAGGCTGACGGTTGGTTTATTCAAATAATGCTTGAAGACTCTTTAGTGCCTCAATTTATTCCTGATAAAGTTACCCCAAACTGGGAAAATTCAATTGGATTAGATGCGGTACTACACGAAGATGTCTACCTAGCAACGTCGTTGGGAGAAAAGTTACCTTCCTTAAAACCGCTTCGCAAAAACCAAGCCAAGCTAGACCGCATCTCAAAAAAGCGGAACAAACGGAAGCGTGGCTCTAAATCCCGACGAAAATTAGCCAAAAAAGAAGCGAGACAACACCAAAAAATAGCGCGTTCTCGCCAAGACTTTCATTACAAAACGGCCCACAAACTAATCGAGTCTGGAGCTAAGTTCTTCTTTCACGAAGATTTAAATTTAAAAGGCTTAACTAAGCGGAATAAAGTCAAGCTTTCTGGATGAGGGTAATTACCTTCCGAACGGTCAATCAGCAAAATCAGGATTAAACAAGTCTTGGCTCGATGCTGCGTTCGGTCAATTTTTCAAGACGCTGGAATACATAGCCGAAAAAGCTGGATCAGTTGTCGTTCCGCAAAACCCTGCTTATACCTCGATGGTTCTGTGTTATCGGAATGAAATCGTTTTTATCGATTGCGGAATACGAAGCTATTGGGATGAGCAACATTCTTTGATGGTTGATCGTGATGTGAACGCCGCGATCAACCTAAAGAGACTTGGGTTGGGCATTTTCCCAAGTATAAAACGCGCCCTGCGGGAATCTTTCTGTAGTAGGAACTATGGATGACAGTACCGCGAAGGAAATTTTGCATACCCTTCATCGGGCTGCAAAGATGCCCACATCATAACTGTACTCAGTTTGATGTGGGAGTATGTCACTAACCAAGAGATAATTTCTCTGGCAAAATATGAGAGGCCGCCAAAAATCTATGGCAACCCCCTTTTTTTCTGGCTTATCCTATAACGGTTCTCATAAAGATCGCGTATCACAAATTATGGTACGACGATATGATTGCGATCGCACACACGCCCGGAGATCGTCTTTACTTCCACAAATCTCAGAAAGTTTATAGGAACTATCAACAGCAATTACTCAAAAAGACGAAGTATGAATTTTATTGGAGTTTTTGGTGCGTCCGCAAGTTGAGTGTACCATCACCACAAGAGGGCTCTCTTCCCAACAACGTACCTTCTCAAAAAGATGAAGTATGACTGTTATTGGAGTTTTTGGTGCGTCCGCAAGTTTAGTGTATAGCGGTTATCACACAGATGAGGTATGTTGTTGGGCTTCAGCCCTCTGAGTTTAGTGGTTATATAAGTTGTCAGTTATACCTCATCTTTTTGAGAAAGGCTATATCATCACCAAAAGAGGGCTCTCTTCCCAACAACGTACCTTCTCAAAAAGACGAAGTATGACTTTTATTGGAGTTTTTGGTGCGTCGGCGAGCTGAGTATA
>NZ_JAEQCT010000022.1:5098-23819 GCF_020738205.1 Microcoleus sp. PH2017_24_DOB_U_A | reverse complement strand
TCAAAAAGACGAAGTATGAATTTTATTGGAGTTTTTGGTGCGTCCGCAAGTTGAGTGTACCATCACCACAAGAGGGCTCTCTTCCCAACAACGTACCTTACTATTGGAGAGAAAGGCTATACAAACTTTAACGATCGTAAACTGGATTATCGGTAGGACTAATTAAACTCATTAATTTTTGCTTAATTTGAGAATCGAATACTTCCCATTTGTGCCTTGCATAATCGCTATTCTCATTTCCACCCGAAAGAAATCCTACCGGAATTTCAAAACCGCCCGCTTGACTTCTTCCACCGCCAAAAAAGCGTCCTTGAGCATCTTGACCGAAGGCTTCTTTAATAAATTCGTCGGGGTCTAGAGTCAGTTTATTCGTTCGCAGCGATCCGATTACTACTTCGATTTCTTCGTCTTTGTCGTGCACAATTGCGTAGACAACGGCTGTATGTACGTTCTCTTCTGTTACTAAAAAGTCCGCTGCTTGGGGAATGGAATCCCGATCGTCATAGCGGAGGTAGCCGATGCCCGCGATCGAGAAATTGTTCTGGACGATGCGGTGTTTGAGCGATCGCTCGATCGCATCCATCACCCATTTAGAACGAGACGACTGTAACACCGCATTCAGCAACTGCGGGTCATAAAATCGGCTCAAATAAGCCGCAGCTAAGAATTCCTCCTCCTGTGCTTGTCTGAGGGCATTGGTATCCGATCGCAAACCGTGCATCAAAGCCGTAGCACACTTGACGTGCTGGCTGACACTACCGTCAAAAGCCACCATTCCAGCCTGCAAATACTCGGTAAAAATCGTGGCTGTAGCGCGGATATCCGGACGCAAATCGGTAAATTCTGCGTTCATTTCCCCCTGCAAACTGTGGTGGTCGATTACTGCTGCGATCGCAACTCCCGCCCCTAAAATAAACTCAGTTAAGTTACAAGTCGTGCCTTGGTTGTCGATGAAAACGCAACCCTGATACGCCGACAAATCCTTCGTTTTTGTCGTTTCCAGCGTCCACCGCTGCAACGGTAACCCGGTCAATTTAACTAAGGCAATATTTTCTTGGTGGCTGAGGGCGCCGGCGTAGATAATCTCGCATTGAATATCGTACTGTTCGGCGATTAATTTGTAAGCCCAAGCGCTCGAAAGTGCGTCAGGGTCGGGAAAATCTTGCAATAATATTAACTGGCGATCGCCTCTGTGCCGATCGAACATTTGGCGCAATTGCTCAACTTTGCGATCGAGTAATTCTCCGCGGAGACTGGCGCGATTGTCTTCCGAAGCAACTTCGGCTTTGCTGCGCCGTTTCCCAGGTACACTCGCGGATGGTACAACCTCAGCTTCGTGGTTGTCAGATACTTCATCTGAATTGGTAGGCTGGTGGTCTTTCATTGTTAAAAATACACAATCTAATTTTTTCAGTATTTGCGCGCCAAAAGCAATTAAACCCGGTTTCTTTGTAGATACCGCGCTGTCAAACCGAATATTTCCGAAGAGAAACCGGAGTTAAGAGTCTTTAACTATTTAACTTTTCAACTCAAAACTATTGGCCCGGCGCACTCATGGCCCCACGCCTACAACTCAAAACTTCCGCAAAAAACCCCCGCGCTTTCTTGCGACAGGGGGTTTCAAAGGCCGATTACATATTTTTGCCATTCTTGGTGCATACCACTCTTAACGTGTCTAGTCACTTCAAAATAAAGACCGCTGTGAGGTTTCCTGGGCGGATAGCGCAGCAGCATTCCCGCTTCTTTCGGGGTGCGACTGCCTTTATTGACATTGCAGCGCACGCACGCCGTAGCGAGGTTTTCCCAACTTTCGCCTCCCCCGCGCGATCGAGGAATCACGTGATCCAGGGTCAAATCGTCCCCGGTATAGCCACAGTATTGACAAGAGTGGGCGTCCCGGTGCAAGATGTTCCGGCGGGTAAGCGGAATATCCTTATAGGGAACTCGGACGTAATGCCGCAGTCGAATCACAGTTGGTAGCGGGAAGTTTGGCGCAATAAATTTCCCGTTATGTTCTACCTGTTCTGCTTTTCCTTTCAGCAACAAAACTACCGCTCTTCGCCAATTGGTGATGTTGAGCGGTTCGTAGGAGGCATTCAGCACCAGAACATTGCCCATTGTTGATTATTAAAGAGAAGATTTTTATTGATGCTAACACAGGTTTCAGTTTAGGGGGGCGGACTCAGGAAGGGCAAGGCTCAACAAAAAACGGCTAAAAACCTTACCTTTACCCTATACCTTCGCGCCTGATCCCCTGCGGCTGCACCTATTTTGTGCCACAACGTTTGTCAGCCAGGGATTTTCCGTGGGTTTTGGTCTGAATAATGGCAGTATGGGCGATCGTCTCCGTTGGCGTAGCCCCCGTAGGGGGCGGGCTTCGCTAACGGCAAAACTTTACAGAATAAATTTTATTTTTTTCCCTAAATGCCTAATCTTCCCGGCAAGCAGAAGTCTAACTTTTTAGAGTATTAGTAACCATAAATGAAAAAGCTTATTACCGCCCATGAAATTTCGGCTTTTAAAGTCAGCTTTTAGTGTGTCAATTATTGCCCTTGCAGCTCCGATTTTAGCAAACAGTCAGGCTTTTGCCCAAACTCCGTCATTTTTCTGTGGCGCTGCTGGTGGCCGCCCGGCCACAATTGCTGTCCAACAAGGCAAAAATATTCCCGTTATTCTATGGGTAGCTGATAACTATTTCAATGAATCAGGAGAAGACGCCATTACTCGCTGCACCCGAGTCTCGGGAATTCTCAACAACTCGCAACCCCAAGCAAGTTGGGACAATATTGTCACAGCAGGTGCATCTTCCAGCGGTCAACTAATTATTTGTGCAGCTAATCCTCAAGACGGTTCCTGTAGATTATTATATCAAGTCCCAAAAGGGCAAAATCCCGAACAAGCCAGACAAGAACTTTTAAGAAGAGTTAAAAATCCTAATGTAAGTGTTTCGCCTGTTAAGGTAAATTAAACTGTTGACAGTTGACAGTTGACAGTTGACAGTTGACAGTTGACAGTTGACAGTATTTGTAGGGTGCGTCGCCATTGCTTATCCCCAAAAAAGAGTGACAATCTCATAGCGACGCACCAAACACACCCTACAAACCAGGAGCATCTCAGTTTTGCATTTGTAGTGCTGTCCCCGCTCGCACTGAAAGAAAAAATGCTTTTTGCAAAAATGAGATGCTCCCTACAAACCCAGGTCAAAAAAGTCCATGGATAGGGAAACGACATTACCGCGTGCGTATTTCCATGTTTTATTACTACTTGCAGATAGTGGAAACCCTTCTCAAATACTCCGGTTTGCTGCTGAGAAAATCGCAGCTTTGCTTCAGCAATTCTTCCAACCCTTCAACCTGCCTCAACCAGACAGTACCATTGCTTCCCGCTACAGCAATTTGCTTCCCATCTCCACTCCAACCGACACTAACAACATTCTCCTCAAACGTAAATTGAGCAACCGGGCGCCCCGCTAAATTCCACAGCCGCACAGTCTTATCAATTCCCACAGTAGCCAGCCTTTCTCCGTCGGGACTAAAACTAATTAATTTCGCATCTAAATGCAAGGTTTCAAATTCACTAACTAATTCTTTGGCTGACAGATTCCACAGTCCGACTTTGCCATTTAATGTTACTGTAGCAAAGCGATACTGCTGTCTATCTGGACTGAAACTAATCCCAATTGCCTGCACCGGCAGCGTTTTTTCCAGTTGTCCCGACAAATCCCAAACTCGCACTGTAGATTTGCCGTCTAAAGTCGTCAAAAAATCGCCGCTGGGGCTAAAATTAACGCTTCTCACTAAACCATTGTGACCGGGAAGCTTCACGCTAGATGAGATTAATTTTGATGGTTTTGACAAGTTCCAAATTGCCGAACTGCTATCGATTCCTGCTGCCGCAAATAACTTTTCTTTCGGACTAAAACTAATACTGTTAACAGAGCCTTCAATTCCTTTCAACTGAGAAATATTTTTTCCTGACAAATTCCAGAACTTAACTGTGCTATCGCTTCCGGCAGTTGCTAAAAATTTACCATCTGGGCTAAAGCTTACCATATTCACTGACTGCTGTAAAGCTTTCCATTCAGCAATTTTCTGCCCGTAAAAGTTCCAAATTCTTACTCTATCGTCTATTCCTGCGGTTGCCAAAATTTTACCGTCAGGGCTGAAACAGATGCTGGTAACAGCACCTGTATGAGCTTGCCAATTCATCTTTCTTGGTGGAAGTGATGGTGCTTTAATCTGCTGTTTTTTGCTAATTTCGTCGAGAATAACTTGTAAGGCTAACAGCGGTCTAGTTGCCGGATATTGTTCGAGATGTTGTTTGTTTTCAACTAAGGTTCTTAATTTTTTACCAGAGGCGATCGCCCTTAGCAAAGCTTCCGATAAAGCTTCGCTGCTCTCGTTTTTTTGAGATACTGCCAACAGTAAAGCATCGCTGCCATTTTGTTCGATTTCAATACTTGCTTGTGCTAGTTTAAACCGCTGGTAAGCGAGAGTTGAAAAGCCGATCGCCCCAATCAACGATCCGGCCAGTACCGCTGAACCGATGCCGATCCACTGTTGGGCTTTTTGCTTGGCTGCGCCAGCTTCACTCAAAGCTGTTTCGGCATCGCGCGTCGCTTTTTGGGTTTCTAGTTTAGCTGCCAGCAGCAGTTGATTTTGGTCGCTCAAAATCAGTTTTTGGCTGGCTGTCAAAAATTGAAAGTCTTCGTTTCTCAAACTTTTGTCTGCCGCCCAAACTAATGCTGATTGCAAATCTTCGCCGCGCAACAGTTGGGAGTCATCTTGAGAGTTAGAATTCAGCCAGACTTTGATAGCTTCCGAGTAAGGTAAGAGTTTTTCTAAGTTTTTGGCGATTAAGTCTTTGTTAAAGACAGCTTGATAAATAGGATTAGAAATAGTTAATTTTTCCCGGCGCTTGACGATTAATCCGCTTAATCGCAATTCCATTTGTTCCGCACTACCATCGGGGACGATTTCAATTTGCTGTAAAATTTGCTGATACAATCCGAGTCTTCTGACAATCCGCTGGTTTTCTCGAAAAAGCCGATCGCGAATTGTGGACAAATGTTCGGGAACATCCTGAGATTCCCAATTCTCCACAATCTTCAAGCGCACTACTTTCTCAACCCACTCTCGCGGATTTTGAATGCGATCTTGCTCCCCCCCTTGACAAGGGGGGGCTGGGGGGGGTGCATTTTCAAATAAAAGTTTGCACAGCTTTTGACTCAAAAACGGTTGCCCGCCCGTCCAATACAAAACCTCTCTCAACACTTCAGCAGAGCGATCTGTCAGCTCTGCCAACCCGGCTGCTAGCGGTTGAGCTTCTGTTTCATCAAAACCAGTTAATTCGATCGCCCTACCGATATTAAAAGGCGTGTTGCTGGCAAGATTCTTGTCGCGGCACAAATCCGTCGGCGATGCTACGCCCAAGAGTGCCCAGGTTAGGCGATCGAACTCTGAGTTATTGGCGCGCTTGTTATAGCACGATCGAATTAGGGCTAGGAAATCATCGGCGGGAAAATCCAGGGCGAGAATGCTGTCGATTTCGTCGATAAAAATGACAATATTGGTGGAAATATTGGCTAACAGCACGGTTTCGATGAATTCGCTCAATCTTTGCACCGGAGTTAAAAAATTGCGATCGCGCCACCAAGTCCGCACGTTGACAATATCCGACAGATTAAAGTTATTTTCGAGAATGCGTAGCAACCCAGCATACCACTGTTCGGGAGTCACGCCGCGGTTGCCAATTTCCGAAATGTCGATCGCAGCACAAGCAATTCCCTCATTTCTCAGCCGCTGAATTGTCCGCACCTGCAAGCTAGATTTGCCCATTTGGCGCGAATTCAAAACATAGCAAAATTCCCCCGCCTTCAATCCGTTATAAAAGTCGTCATCTGCTTGGCGCTTCACATAATTCGGAGCGTTATTGGTGAGACTGCCGCCGACTTGATAGTAACTGGGTTTTGCGGTAAAATTCATATAATTCATTCGGCGGTTAAAACCGCTACTACACAAACAAAGTCCGCGCAACGCGAGACTGAAGAATTCAAGTAAAATTTTGGATGATATATTGTACCATAATATAGCATGAAAACAGATTGGATTGGATATCACCGCGACAAAGACAAGTTAAGAACTGAAATTTGGTCTTTGCTGAAAGATCAAGCCGCATCTGTTGGCGATCCGTTTGGTCATATTCCCAATTTTGTCGGCGCCGAGTTGGCGGCTGAAAAATTGGCGAGTTTACCAATTTGGCAACAGGCAAAAACGATTAAGTGCAATCCAGATTCGCCACAAATTCCGGTGCGGATGCGGGCTTTGCAAGACGGAAAACGCTTGTATATGGCAGTACCGCGCTTGACAGACGATCGCTGTTTTGTCGAGTTAACGGCAGAAGATTTGCACAAGCACAATATGCCACTAGCCGAAAGTGCGTTAGCGAAGCCCTCGAAGAGGATCGCCCGTAAAGCCCTCAGTTGCGGAAAATTGGTAAGCTTTGAAGAAATGGAGCCGATCGATTTAGCAATAGTCGGCTGCGTAGCGGTGGCGCGCAACGGGGGAAGAACCGGCAAAGGTGCAGGATTTGCTGATTTAGAATTGGCGATGTTGACAGAATTCGGGTTAGTAGAAATCGATACGCCGATTGTGACTACAGTGCATCCTTTGCAAATTGTAGAAGATTCGCGTTTGCCGATGCAGCCTCACGATTGGGCGCTGAATTGGATTGTGACTGCCCAGGAGGTAATTGAGACTAATACGAGTTATCCGCGTCCAACTGGGTTAAACTGGGATAGTTTGCGATCGGAACAGTTGGCACAAATTCCGATTTTGCGAAAATTAAGAGAAGAAAACTAGATAACGAGTTTCTTTGCTAAACTTGTCTACAGTTTACTATTGCAGAAAATATGAAAGTTATTTTGGGCGACATCACAAAACTCGAAGTTGATGCGATCGTGAATGCTGCAAATACCAGTTTACTTGGTGGTGGTGGAGTAGATGGAGCAATACACAGAGCAGCAGGATCGGAACTGTATGACGAATGCCGATTGCTGGGAGGATGTAAGACTGGAGATGCTAAACTAACTAAGGGATATAAATTGCCTGCACGCTTCGTCATCCACGCAGTAGGGCCAGTATGGCGGAAGGGTAATGATGGAGAACCAGAACTCTTAGCCGAGTGTTACCGTAAGTGTATGCAAATTGCCGCAGAACAACAGTTTGAGAGTTTGGCATTTCCTTGCATTAGCACCGGCATTTACAGCTTTCCTAAAGCTCTAGCAAGTGAGATTGCAGTGAAGGTATGCTGGGAATATATACAAAATAATGGTGGTTCTCAAAAAGTAATTTTTTGCTGTTTCGATCAAGAGAATTATGAAATCTACGAAAGGATTATATCTAAATACAACCCTAAAAAACCTCTCTAAAACTTCGTCTGATGCACCCTACAAGTTAAAACTCCTTATCATATAGAGGAGACGGCATTGCCGTGTCCCTACGTGATGAATTGTAGGGACAAAGGCCAAGCCGTCTCCTCCGTCTTCTCCGTTGATATCATTCCGATACAAACGGAATTGATATTATTTCATAATATATCTAATTTGTAGCCAAAATGCGCCAGATAATGAAAGCAGTAAGGCCTAGATAACCAAACACGGTTATCCAATCTAGCCAATTATCGGAAGTTATCAAAAAAATATCGTTCATGGGCTGTTTTAATCTAAAAAGATGTAGATTGTGATTTTTCGTTGGGTGGGGGCGGGTTTATGAGATTGTCGGTTTTAGGCAATTATTGTCGGTGAACCCGCCCCTACAATATTGTGATTTTTCGTTGGGTGGGGGCGGGTTTATGAGATTGTTAGTTTTAGGCAATTATTGTTGGTGAACCCGCCCCTACAATATCTGGAATTATATGATACCTAATCGCTCAATATTTTACCCGATCGCGCTCAAGTGCGATCGAAAATATTGCCGGTACAACTCGCACCTCGGCACGCACTCGTTTCCCTGCAACTTTACCAACCCCAAACTGTCCAACTTGAACGCCTGAATCGCCTTTAATTGCACCCCAGAATCCGCCGCCGCAATCTCTCTCATCCCCGCAGCTAACTCTGGATATTCTTCTAAATTCCACAGTTGGCGGCGCAAGTGATCGCTGTAAATTCCCGCATCGGCGATCGCACTTTCTTTTAATTCATCAATAGTCAAATCACCTCGCGAAATGTGATATAGTGCAACTCGTACTAAATACGGATGACCGCCGACTATTGCCGTAAGTTGCTCAACTTCGGCATCTGACCAACTTAAATTGTGCCGCGCTGCTAAGTCTTGGATTTGCCCAGCGTTGAATTCGGGCAAGTCTACGGGTAAGCCGACGTTGAAGGGCGATTGATTGATGTTCATCGGGATGTAAACTTCGGTGGAATGTACTACGATTAATCGCAGTTTTTTCCAGATATCCCGCCGCTTCGATTCTTCGTGCCACGCCCGCAGCAGTCCTAAAAAGTCTTCGGCTATGTCGGGATATTGGAAAACGCGATCGATCTCGTCTAATCCTAAAATTAGAGGACTATCGATTTGGGGTAAGATGTATTTCTCAAAGTAATCTTTGCAGTTGACTTTGCTGCCAAAAATATCGTCCCAATAATCGTCTAGTTGATTGGCTAAGTGCAATTCGCGTCCGACGTAAGCGCAAAACCATTTTAAGAATTTATCTAAGTTGGCGAATACACTTTTATCTACTAACTGAAAAGTTAGTGGCACTGTACAATAACCTTGACGGGTTCCGTGATGCAAAATTCTTGCCATCAAGGATGTTTTGCCCATTTGTCTCGGCGCTTTAATTCTAATTAACGCGCTGGGCTGCAAAATAGTTTGATAGCAACGTTCTTCGATGGGCGGGCGTTCTACATAAAATTGAGAAGCGACATCGACTTGTCCTCCGGGTAATTCCGGTTCGGCGCTGGGTAGAGGTATTTCGTCGCTGCTAATTTCTAATACTTGGTTTGGTGTTAAATCTTCCGGTTGTTCTTTGACTGGTGCGGGAGTTTCTGCTAGCAATTTCAACACTTCTTCGATCAGAATTGGAGTGTCGCCGTCCTTTTGCCATTCCCTCTGTTCGATTCGGTACAGATAGCCCCGCAAATCGTGGTTTAGAGGCACGTTTAAGGGAAAACCGACGCGAATCGGTAAAATTATTGGTTTCTTGTCAGGGCGAGAGTCTTGCAGTTCTTTGGCTTGCTGGACTTGATATGTTAGCAGTTCGCTTTGGCTGACTGTTGGCGGCAATAGCAATAGCAAATAATCGCATTCTTTGAGGAAGTAGTTTATGCGATCGAACCAATTATCTCCCAATCTAATGTTATTTTCGGCTGTGAAGACTGTATGACCGATCGCACTTAAGGCCGTTTCTAACTGTTTTCCCAATTCGCGATCGGGTTCGGCGCTGCGATAACTCACAAATACTTTAACACTTCTGTTGCTGCGGGCTGTTTCCCTTGCCGCGGGCAAATTGTCCGACTCAGCGACATCTTCGGCATCGTCTAGTTTAGCCGATCGATGGTCGCCATTTGTCAGAGTCAGCTCAAACGCCGCGAACAACTGTCGCAGTTTGCTGAGATCCGCACCTTCTCTACCCTGCTTAATTTTGCTGACAGTATCCGCGCCAACGCCCGACTCGGCCTCGATTTCCGTCAGAGTACCTCTAATGTTATATCGGTCAGACCATTCTTGGAGCGCCTCATTAAGTTTCTTTAAGCCAGGGGCTGTGAGAATTCGACCGCGATCGCGTTTTGACTTGAGCACTTCTGTTGCACTGAAATGGGAAGGAATCTAGGAACTTTAACGCCTTAAGTTCCTATTTTAAGCGATTTTAAGGGAGATAGTCAGCCCGCCGGAATTTAAGGAATTTTACTTGTAGAGGGTTTTTAGGCGATCGACTTTCTCAAACTCTGTCCTGATAACGGCTTCAACCTGTGAATATATTTGAAAAGAAAAAAAAATCTTAACTCCCCAATCTCCCCTGCGAGCAACCACTGATTTTTTTTAGAGTAGATACATCAAGGAAAACCCAGGAGCATCACCATGAACAAAATTCTACACCGATTGGCAATGGCCGCCTTAGGAACTGCTTCAATTGTGACAATTAATACACTTAATAATTTAACAGAAGCATCGGCCGCTGGTAAATTTGACCAACCGCAAATTCATCAGAATACCATTTTTCCAATTCCTGTCCCCCATCAGTTGCATAAATAGCATAAATCCATTTATTTCATTCAGGAGAATTTATGAAGTCTACACTTTGCTCGCCACAATCTACCACTACAGAATCTAACTCCGTTGATGCTGATGCGATCGATGCCTGCACTGCATTAGCGTGGGTTGAATTGGTAGCCTTAGATAACAGCGCTCTCACGGGTGATGATTGGCTGGTGCTGTGCGATGATATTGATAGCGGGGAAATCTACCGCGGCTGGTTTCTGTGGCACGATCGCGAAGTTAGCGGTAATTGGGAAGCTTACGACCATTTGAACGATCGCCGATTTGTTGCCAAAAGCCAAGTTTTTGCCAAAAGTGCGATCGACTGCATCGAAGATGCGAGAAATCGCGCGATCGCACAACTAGAATTTGTACTCTAACACAAATACAACTCGTGCCGAGCCAACAATAATTCTGGGAATTATATTCCCGACTGAATGAACTTTCCGATCTACGCAAGACGAGAATAAACAGGTTTAATATAACCGGATGCAAGATAATTCCCGGAAACCAAATATTCTCAAAAATAATAATAAAAATTACGGGTGCATTCGTATGTAGTTGCGCTTCAGCGCTCTTTTAAAGCGCAACTACGTACCTTTTATAACTCTGGTATGTAGTTGCGCTTCAGCGCTCTTTCTTATTATATATGTAAGGACTGAGAATTAAATATAGCCTTTATCAAAAAGATGAGGTACGATTGACAGGTTACATAACCAGTTCCACTAAGAGGGCCCAAGCCCAACAACGTCCGCAAATCTTTTTGAGAATCGCTATAACTTACAGTTTGATGGTTCGTGGGATGGGCCACCCGAGCCCATCCCACAAATTTGTGTAAATTATTTAATTTCCGATCCTAAGAGCGCTGAAGCGCAACTACGTACCTATTACTCTTTTCGCTCGATAACCACAGTCAAATGAGCGACAACTGCCCCAACTGTTGCCAATACAGCAGCAATTGGAAAGACTACACTCCCTGCAACGCCACCTACCAATCCCGCCATCAGCGGAATGTCTGCTAAAATCCGCCCTTCTGAGTTTTTGATCACGAGGCGGCGGAGTTTTCCTTGCTCAATTAATTCTTTGACTTTACCAATTAAACTGTCGGCGCTAATCTTAAATTCTTCCACTCTAACTTTTTCCTCTGTTACGAACTCTGAGGTGAATAAAGGAGTTTCAACTGTTGGGTTGGCTGAATTTCCGGAGGCGGCTGTTTCGTCTTGGAGGATTGTTACTTGTTGTTCTAGTTGTTGTGAGTTCATTTTGTGTAGGGCGGGCGAACACCAGCCGTTTAATTTCTATACTTCTATCTTGTGCGATCGCACTTCGCACCGACAGGCAAGAAAACCCTACAAGCTACATTCGTACTTTCCGCCCCCGCCTTTTCACCCAAAACATTATCTCTGTTGACAGTTGACAGTTGACAGTTGACAGTTGACAGTTGGCAGTTGGCAGTTGGCAGTTGGCAGTTGGCAGTTGGCAGTTGACCAATTACCAATTACCCATGACCAATGACTACTGACTACTGACCAATGACCAATGACCAATGACCAATGACGGGAGCATCTCAGTTTTGATGTTTTGATTTTATAGTGCGAGCGTCCCCGCGAGCGATTATAGATCGCGAGCGGGGACGCTCGCACTGTAAAGAAATTGCTTTTTTGCAAAAGTGAGATGCTCTCCCAATGACTAATTACCAATGACCAATGACTAATGACTAATGACTACTGACTAACTTATTTGTGTCGAATTAGTTCGTAAATTTCCACATAGTCTTTAGCTGGATATTTCCACGAATTATCGCAATTCATCCCTTGAATCATGAGTTTTTCAAAGTCATCATGGTAGTCATACCACAATCCGATCGCCCGATCGAGCGCCGACTCTAAAGCGCAGTAGTCCGTTTGGTGAAATACGTAGCCGTTGCGCTCTTCCGGTAAGTGGTTGGTGTCGTAATCGCGATCGAACACCGTATTCACCAAACCGCCCACGCCCCGCACCACAGGCACCGTACCGTACCGCAACCCGATCATCTGAGTCAGCCCGCAGGGTTCGTAATTGCTCGGCACCACAATCATATCCGCACCCGCGTAAATTAAGTGCGACAGTTCCTCATTAAAACCAAGTTCTAAATGGCAGTCAGGATTGTCATTTAAAACCCATTTTTCGTGCTGAAAATGCGCGTTAATTCCCGCTTCCGTCGCCGAACCCAAAAGTACGAATTGCGCGCCTTTGCTCAGACAGTAATAAATTGCATGGTGGACTAGGTGAACGCCTTTTTGGTCGTCCAAACGACCGATAAAGGTAATCAGAGGCTTGTCAGCATCGCGCATTAACAGCCGATCGCGCAAAGCTGTTTTAGTTTCGGCTTTTCCTGCCAAATCATCCGCAGTGTAGTGTTGCGGAATATAGCGATCGCTCTCGGGATTCCACACATCGTAATCGATGCCGTTGAGCACCCCGCGAAACTTGTCTTGATATATATGCAAAGTATGTCCCAAACCGTAGCCGAACTCGCCGACGTGAGCTTCCCAAGCGTGATGCGGCGAAACCGTGGTGACAAAATTCGAGTACACAATGCCGCCTTTCATAAAATTGATGGCAAAAGGGTTAAAATTATCTCGCAGGCGATCGTACTGAAAATAATAATCATCTCGATTCAAACCCGTTGCTTGCAAAACCTCACTTCCGCCCATACCTTGATGTTTGAAATTGTGAATGGTATAGCAGACTCGCTGATTTTCCATCCAATTGTATTTGTAAATTTCAAACAGCATGACTGGAATCAAGCCAGTTTGCCAGTCGTGACAGTGAATCACATCCGGGCGCTTGTTGCTTCTGAGCAAAAATTCTAAAGCAGCTTTGCTAAAAAATGCAAACCGCATATTGTCATCGTTGCAACCGTAATAACAGCCGCGGTTAAAAAAGTTATCTTGCGATCGAGGTTCGATGAAAAAACACAACACCCCGTGCACCCATCCGCAGTACACATCGCAAAGGATTTCGCCGCCGTACCAGGGCACCGCCAAATCCCGATAGGCATCGTGCAGCCCCCAAATGTGGTCGTACCTCATGCAGTCATACTTGGGCAGAATAATCTCGACGGCGTTACCGGAATTCTGCAACTCCCGACTCAACCCATAAACTACGTCGCCCAAACCCCCTGCTTTGATGACGGGGGCGCACTCTGAGGCAATTTGTACGATGTACATTTTTTTTGCTTACTCCTGGATCAATCAAAAAATATTTTCTTAACTTGACAAAGTATATGATTTCTCAGCAAATAAGCAAGTCGCTCGTTAGACATAAAAGGGCGATCGCGCTTTCGACTAGCAGAATTCGGGGCTGTTGCCCACAAACGCAGAGAAGACAAAGGACGCATACGCGGCACAGCCTCAAAAATCGACATTTACCTTATTCGATGGCATTTGTCAACTAAATATTTCAAAAATTTTTGTGGAATTTTCGCGAAAATTTCTCGCAGGATGCTGATAACTGATTATCAGACAACACTTGTTTGGCTACCAAACATCAACTCAGCGATTCTATTGTGGAAACTCAACCCGCAAATGCCGTGTCTAGCATTCATCCAGAGACTCTTCAGGAGGCCCTCGCCGATGCCAGAAACCAAGAATGAGGAGAACAATTTAAGCCAACAACTGCAACAGCTAGTTGCTGAAGCTTGTTCGCATCCGCCCAAAAGCTTGATGCGGCGGCAAAAACTCAGCGAGATAGTGAGGCTGATTGTGAAATCTGGCAAACTTTGGCAAGAAGCGACGCCTCATTATAACGATGCTTTGCAGCAAACTTGGGTGTATTTTTGTCGCAATGTTTGTGTTTGCAAAGACAATACCACAAACAAACCTTACGATCCGAATCTGGGCAGCGTCATTACTTGGCTAGACAAATATCTCAAGATGCGGCTGAAAGACTTCTCAATCTCACAAATAGAACACCAAAATAGAGTTATTTCGCCGTCAATTTCCGAAGAGTCAGAAGCAATTAACATTATTTATAATGTCGAAAATCCGCCGACTCATTCTGACAGTCCGCTAGTTATCCTAGAAGAGACTAAAAAATGGGTGCTGGCAGATCCCGAGGGAGAGTTAAAAAGCGTTCACATCAAAAAACGTCCCGATGTCACTTGCCAAATCTTAATTTTGAAGCGTCTTCCTCCGGAGACTTCCTGGGAAAAAATTGGTCTTGAATTTAACTTGCCACCGTCAACTGCGCCCAACTTTTATAAAAGAGAATGTTTGCCCCGCTTGCGAAATTTTGCCAAAAAGCAAGGATATCTGGAATAACAGTTGACAGTTGACAGTTGACAGTTGACAGTTGACAGTTGACAGTTGACAGTTGACAGTTGATAGTTGATAGTTGACAGTTGACAGTTGACAGTTGACAGTTGACAGTTGATAGTTGATAGTTGATAGTTAATAGCGATGTTTGTTAGACTAAAAGTAAAATGTCGCTCTTCAAAAAGCCTAAAAATACGGGGAGTAACAACCCTTACTATTGGGTAATTGGTAATTTCTAATAGTTGCTATAGCGGTTCTCAAAAAAGTGAGGTATGCACCATGCCCTATGCCCTATGCCCTATGCCCTATGCCCTATGCCCTATGCACGTCGGGTACCTCATATGAGAGCTCGAAAGGCTATATCTGTAATTGACTTACCTGAGAAAGGCTAGAGAAAAGTCTGTTTTTGAATTTTCATCCTAAAACTATAGTTCACAGAGGAGAATCCCGATGAATGGCAACCTTAACAATATCAGGCAATCATCTATTCCACTGCCCATTACCACCGCAGCGCTGCGGCTGGCAGAGAAATTTTCAAATATTAAAGGATTGAGCACAGCAGAAAAAAGAGACCAAGTTTATTTCAACACTTTAGCTGTATGTGCAGTGAAAGATTACATGGAAATGATGGATATTCCTACAGATTTGAAAGCCAGCGACAGTTGGAACCCTGCGATGCGCCTTTACACCGATGCAGCAGATTTGAAATTAACTCAATTTGGCTATTTGGAATGCCGCCCTGTGAAGTCTGGCAAGTTTTGTGACATTCCGCTGGAAATACCGGACGATCGCATTGGTTTAGTCGCAGTTGAAATCGATACACAGCGGCAAGAAGCTACTTTGCTGGGATTTATGGCAACTGCAAGTGCTGGCGAGTTGGCGATCGACAAATTACAAAGTTTTGAAAAATTGCTGCTACATTTGGATAGTCTGAAACGCAGCAAAAAAGCTGTACAACTCAGTCAGTGGCTGCACAATATTTTCGAGGCCAGTTGGCAGTCTGTAGCAGAAGTTTTAGCGCCGCCAGAACCTAGTTTAGCTTTTCGTTACGGTAGCGCAGTCGTGCGGGCTAAGACGATCCATCTGACACCAGATATCTCGGAACCAGTATCAACAACCCTCAACTATTTTCGGGGAAAACCTAATTTAGATAGGGGTGTAGGAGTACCCGCCGAATCTGTAGCTTTGCTGGTGGCGATCGCACCAACGACTGATACTGATATTAATATTAAAGTACAAGTGCATCCGATCGCCGGTGCGGACAGCTTGCCGCTCAACCTGACTCTGAAACTCATCGACGGCGAAGGAACGACTGTCATGGAAGCTTGTGCCGTCAAAAAAGACAACGGCTGCATGACACTGGAATTTGCTGCCGATCGCGGAGAATGTTTCAGCGTTGTGGTGAAACTGAAAGAAGTCTGTATTGCAGAGAATTTTGTCGCTTAAATCGGCCCGCTGGTTATAAGCTGTTCAGCATTAAAATTGAACCTTTACCAGGAAGTTGGCTTGGGGAATCAAAAATCTCAGTGTATCAAAAACCTGAGAGTGTCAACCATGGAAAAATTAGTTGTCTTAAAGCTAGATGATAACTTGACAAAAGGCGTGCGAGCTACTCTGGAAATCGGCCCGGAAGGAGAACGGGCCACAGTAGAAATCCAAGGTTTCCTGCCTCCGAAACTAGAAATAGCTGACAACTACGATCGCTGGCAGTCAGTCTACCGCAGTTTGGGAGATTTCCGCATTAAGCCGATCGCAATTACCATTAGCGAATCTCGTACAGCACAGTTGTCCAAGTGTCGCGAGTTGGCGGAACAATTAAGCCTGCAAATCAATAGCTGGCTTGACTCTGAACCGTTTCGTAAACTCAAAGACACATTACTCGTACAATTAAACCCATCGGATACAGTTCGATTTTTAATCAAAACTGATGATATCGTTTTGCGGCGTTTACCGTGGTACTGTTGGAATATTTTCAATGGCTATCCGAAAGCCGAAATTGCTTTGAGCGCCACAGCTTATAAAAAAATACCGATTTCAGATCCCCCTAAATCCCCCTTAAGAAGGGGGACTTTGAGTGAATTCTCCCCCCTTTTTAAGGGGGGCTGGGGGGGATCTCCGATTTCAGATCCCCCTAAATCCCCCTTAAGAAGGGGGACTTTGAGTGAATTCTCCCCCCTTTTTAAGGGGGGCTGGGGGGGATCTGCGGATTTGGAAAAATACCCTGCAAATCGCGTAAAGATTTTAGCAATATTGGGTAACAGTGAAAATATTAATATTGAACAAGACTGCAAACTTTTGGAAGGATTGCCATCAGCAGAAGTTACTTTTTTGGTCGAACCAAATCGCAGAAAAATCTGTCAAGAACTTTGGGAAAACAACTGGGATATCTTATTTTTTGCCGGACACAGTGACAGCGACGCATCCGGGCGATCGGGAAAATTTTATATCAATAAAACCGAGAGTTTAACAGTAGAAGAGCTGAAACAAGGCTTCAAGCTAGCGGTTAACCGTGGCTTGCAGTTGGCTATTTTGAATTCTTGCGATGGATTGGGCATAGCGCGGCAGTTTGAAGATTTGGGCATCCCGCAAACGATCGTAATGCGAGAACCTGTATGCGATCGAGTTGCCCAAGATTTTTTAAAGTATTTTCTCGCCTCTTTTTGCAGCGGGGAATCTTTGTATGTGTCAGTGCGCCTCGCGAGGCAAAGATTGGCAGAATGCGAGTCAGAAATTCCCGCTGCGGATTGGCTGCCGGTAATTTGTCAAAATCCTGCTGCCAATCCGCCGACTTGGCAAGAGTTGGCAAATAAACCAGCACCTTTTCCTTGGAGGCGGCGCTTACAAATCGGGTTGTTGGCGATCGCAATTAGTGCTGTTTCTGTCACGGGAATGCGATCGCTGGGCTGGCTGCAAATATGGGAATTGCAAGCTTTTGACCAATTGATGCGCCTGCGTCCCGCCGAAAGCTCGGATTCGCGTTTGTTGCTGGTGGAAGCAACGGAAACGGATATCGAAAAATACGGCTTTCCGCTGCCGGATGGGACGATCGCCAAAGCAGTAGCAAATTTAGCACAGTATCGGCCGCAAACGATCGCCCTGGATATCTTTCGCCCTCGCCCTGTAGGAGTCGGTTATGCAGCATTGGCTGCTAGCTTTCAGAGCGATCGAAGTTTAATTGGTTTGTGCAGCGTCAAAGAAAGCGGCAAACCGAACAAATGCGGCATCAAACCGCCACCTGCACTGCCAAAAGAGCGCCTCGGGTTCAGCGATGTGGTGGCTGATGCCGACGGCATTCTCCGCCGCCACTTGCTGTTTATGCAGCCGCAGACAACCGATCTTTGTGCTACAGAACACTCTTTGAGCATGAGGGCTGCGCTCCATTACCTAGCAGCAAAAGGCATCACACCAGAAACTTTGTCAGGAGATAAGATAGGGCTGAGAAAGGCAGTTTTTGCACCAATTCACGGCAGTACAGGCGCTTATCAAAACCTGGACAATCGCGGCTTTCAAATTATGCTAAATTATCGATCGCCCCGAACTTTTATTCAGCGAGTTAGCCTGACAGAACTGTTAGAAGGAAAAGTTAGTCCCAATTTGATTAAAGACCGAATTATTTTTATAGGTGTGACGGCGCCCATTTCCAATCCCGATGATTTTTTTACACCCTACAGCGCGCGAGAAATACCTTACCAGAAAATGCCGGGGGTGTTACTTCAAGCACAAATGTCGAGTCAAATTATCAGTGCTGCTTTGGATGGGCGCCCGCTGCTACAAATTGTGCCTGTGTGGCAGGAAATGCTGTGGATTTTGGGCGGCGCAGCAGTTGGTAGCGCGATCGCGATTGTCAGCCGGCGCAGGCTGTTTGCGGTGTTGCGGGCGATCGCTTTTGCGGGGATTTTGGTCGGAATTTGCTGGTTTTTGCTAATCCAGGGTTGGTGGGTGCCTTTGGTACCGTCGGTTGTGGCAATGCTGGGGGCGTGTGGTATTGCGATCGTTTGTAAGCGAATCTAGTACCATCTCAGGGTTAAATAGGTACGTTGTTGCGCTTGAGCGCTCTTAATATATATAAGATCGGAGCGCTCAAGCGCAACTACATACCTTTGTTTTAGAAGGTGACATTATTTATTCAATAGACTTGTATTGCCACAATAATAGCGCTCT
>NZ_JAEQCT010000022.1:0-5042 GCF_020738205.1 Microcoleus sp. PH2017_24_DOB_U_A | reverse complement strand
TCTATATAAGATCGGAGCGCTGAAGCGCAACTACATACCTTTGTTTTAGAAGGTGACATTATTTATTCAATAGACTTGTATTGCCACAATAATAGCGCTTTTAATATATATAAGATCGGAGCGCTGAAGCGCAACTACATACCTTAAACTTGAATGGCCAAAATAATTTGGATGTTCCTCTGAGCAGCGTCCAAATTATTTGATTGCAAAGACTTTTCCTATTCCATCCTAATTGGAAAATATCCTGTGATTGCGAGCATTCGGAGCAAATGTGTAACCGTATCCGCGAATTGTTTGAATAAAATTTGGCACAGCCCGATCGACTTTAGCCATTTTCTTGCGAATCTGGCCGATATGTACGTCCACCACTCGCTCTTCTGATCCATAATTGCATTTCCAGCCCCAAATTTTTTCGATTAGCTGTTGGCGAGTCCAAGCTTCATCTGAATGAGTTGCCAAAAAACACAATATCTCATATTCTAATTTGGTTAGAGTCAAAGTTTTATCCTGCCATCTTACTTCCCTACTCATTAAATCAATTTCTAGTTGACCGCAGACAAGGCTGCGCGGGTTGACGGTTCTCCCTCGCCGCAACAAGACTTCTACTCTAACTGCTAATTCTTCAATACTGAACGGTTTGCACATAAAATCGTCAGCACCTGCTTTTAGGATTTTAATTCGATCTTCTTCGGCGGTGCGGCTGCTCAGAATCGTGACTAAAACATTCGTCCGCTTTTGCATTTCTTGACAAAGTTTATAGCCTGTAGTATCGGGCAAATTCCAATCTAAAATCACGAGAACTGGGTTGAATTCATCAAATATTTCTAAGGCTGTTTGGCCGTCGGCTGCAAATTGTACTTCATATCTCTGCTTTAGAAAGCGGTAGACTAGATTGCGGACGGGGGCGTCGTCTTCTACAACTAGAATTTTGGTGTTTTGAGCGGCAGAGATTTTCATAATTTTTAACTCAATTGTTAATGGTGCAAAGTTAAGAAAGCGAAGCTGTCTAAAAAACAGTCTTTATTCTTTAGTCAGCCTCCGGCGGGCTAAAGTTTTTGTAGGCAATCCCCCTGTGGCATTGGTGCCAACTTAAACCTGGAAGCATTGAAAAATCTCGTTTTTCTCTGAGGCCAGATCCCCCCTAGCCCCCCTTAACAAGGGGGGGACAAGAATCCGATCAAAGTCCCCCTTCTTAAGGGGGATTTAGGGGGATCTGGCCTCGGCTGAAAGCAAGATTTATCAACAGTTCCAGGATTAAGTTGAGACCAATCCCCCTGTGGTGGCCCCGATTTCGATCGCCGAGGTATTTTTGTCAATAAATTAAATCGACACATGACTTATCCAGGCGCGATCGCCTTTCTGTGGAGATTTCAGCCAAAAAACTAATTTTTTCGCGGGATTTGGCAATTCTTTACAAAATTTAACCGAAACTCCCCATTACCAGAAAGAATTGGTTGAAATCAGACTATTCATTACTCCAATCCTCGGACTTATAAGTAGAGGTCGCTCTCAAACTGTCAACTGTCAACTGTCAACTGTCAACTGTTGAAGCTTCGCCGATCAGGGTGAAAGCTGCCCAATCTCTGGGGTTTGGGTGCTGCTGCATTGTCTCCAGCATGGCGCTGCACAGGGCTTGAGCTTTGTTGCCCGTTCGATCGAGATTTTGATAAAATTTCACCATCAAATCGGCTGTAGGAGCATCTGGCACCGCCCACAAAGAGACGATCGCACTGGATGTACCAGCCGAAATTAAAGCGCGAGACAAGCCGATAACCCCGTCACCGGTAATCCGCCCCATGCCGGTATTGCAAGCACTCAAAACCACCAAATCCGCCTGGAGGTGCAGGTGCAAAATTTCCTCAGCCGTCAGCAAACCGCTATCGGTGCGATCGGGTGCAAAGGCGATCGCACTGCCGAGTCCGCGAGTGCGATCGAGCAATCCGTGGGTGGCAAAATGGACAATGCGGGCGTCTGACAACCGCTGAAGCACGGCAGATTTGGTAGCCGAATTCCCCGTCAGGGCTTGGGTTTGGAACAATTTGGCGATCGCGTTAGCTTCGGTTTCTGAATGCGGCAAAGCAGACAACTGCTGCGGAGCTTGGCCCGGTACCAGAGCAACTTCAGGCATTGTCGGATTTCCTACTACTAAAATATCCCCAGCTAAATTAGAAATTTCTTGTCGTTTTTGACTCGTTAATTCCAGAATTTGAATTGCAGGAGCAGTCAAAATAGTATGTTTTTCAATCAAGTATTTTCCAGCAGCATCTTGCAGCGCCGGAAACGGCACAAAAAACAGTTCGCCTTGAGGAATAAAGATAATTTTAGCTGCTGGATCTGTCGGCAACAAGTCAGCAATCGGTTCGATTAGCAGTTGATGGAGTTTTTGCAAGCGAGGGTGATTGGTGAGGCTCGATTCCACTTTTGCTGCTACATCAATTGCAGGCCTCTTAATAGTCAACCCTGCGGGCCAAGAGGATTGGCAGAGCGAGAGAATGTTGTGAGTTTTATCAACAGATATTACTTGCCAAGGTTCCCAATTCGGCGCATCATCGTGGAGTTTGACTAAATCACCTGGGTACATTTTTAGAGTGGGATTGAAATCGCGATTCCTGATGCCGATCGCCTCGCGAGAATCGGCAACCAGCTCTTTGAGCGAAGTATGTTCGTAGTTGATGTCAACTTGGCGGAAGGCTATTTCACCCGTGGGCTGAATTACCCAAATAAAGAGTTCTTCTAAAAAAGAAATCGAATATTCTACAAAAGTTGCATTTTGGGCTCTGGCAATTTCTTGAATGCGATCGATGTTAGGCGGCTTAATATCGGGTATCGCATCTGAATTGGCAGATAACCGAGCACCCAGTAATTCTACAAACGCCCGCGCCCGCCCCCGCTCCGCAATTTCCAGCGCCTGTTTGGTTTTTTTCTGGACGATCAGGGTTTTTTCCAAGTGGCGGTAAGTTGCGGCTTGGGTTTCAAAAATAGATACTTTAAAGTTATCGCGATCGCTCAATTTTCCCCGCAGCGATTCCCAAGTTTGAATTGCATCGCCCAGGACTGTTTCAGCTTCTGCAAACTTGCCAAAGTCAAATAAAGCAAGTCCTAAATTGTTGAGAGTTGCCCCTTCTGATGCGGTTTCGCCGATCGCCCGCGCGATCTCCAAACTCTTGCGGCTGTATTCGATCGCCCGCTGGTACTGCCCCAAACAGCGGTAAGCATTGCCCAAATTTCGGCAGGAAGTTGCTTCCCCAGAGCGATCGCCAATTTCCTGTTGAATATCTAAGGATTGTTTGTAAAATGCGATCGCCCGCAAGTAATGCCCCAAATTACTGTAAGCATTACCCAGAATCACCAAAGAATTAGCTTCCCCAAAGCGGCTGTCAATTTTCGGTGCAAGATTCAGGGACTTCTCACAGTATTCGATCGCCAATTGATTTTGTCCCAGGGAAACGTAGGTACGTCCCAAAGCGTTTAAGGAGTTCAATTCTCTATGCTTAGAGTTGAGTTTTATTGCCATATCTAAAGACTGAAGTTGGCATTCGATCGCCTGCTGGTATTCGCCCAGGGAATGATATGCACTCCCCAAATCGCGCCAGAAATTAGGTTCTCCATAGAGGTTGCCGATTTCCGGCTCAATCTTTAAACACTGTTGGTGGCACTCAATTGCTTGCAAGTATTCCCCCAAAGCATTGTAAATATTGCCCAAAGCGTTTAAAGAATCCACTTGTCCAGCGCAGTCGCCGATATCTCGCTGAATATTTAGCGCTTGCTGGTGAGAGTCAATTGCTTGCGAGTATTCCCCCAGCGCGCTGTAAATATTGCCTAGATTGTTCAAAGAATTTGCTTCTCCGTAGCCGTTGCCGTTGTTTCTATGAATATTGAGCGACTCCTGATAGTATTCCATCGCCTGCGAGTATCTTTCCACGGAAATACTATCACTTTCCGAGAACGAATCTTGCTCCGGGCGCGGTATTTCTGGTCTCTTCAGAATGTTAACAAAAAATTTATTATTAATAGGAGACTGAATCGAGCGGTAAATCGACAACACATCTGCCGCCGACAGCGCCTGTTTGTAGAGCCGAATATCTCCAATATTGCCTCGATAAATGCCACCAAAATCGTCCGATCGCCTGCCAACAGTCAGGGGTATACTATTGATAAGTGAACTCTGTTGCCCTGTTGGGTTGAACCGCCAATCTACTTCCTTGCCATCGACATACCAGCGCCCTCCATCCAATCGATCGCGATCGACAGCAACCCCAACGTGATGCCATTGGTTGTCGCTAATAACAGGGAAAGTATCAATTTTTGTATAATAATATTCGCTACCAGAGTTTACCCAACTTTTTCCATCGGCTATTTGCAGGTTAATTTGACCGTGATAAAGAAATAAAGCCCAACCCCGTAAAGGGCCAGAATTTTGAATCCGTTTATCGATAATCTTGACAATACCCAAATCACCCGTGCGAATCCACGCACACACAGAAAAGTCTTCCGTGCCGACATCCAGCAAAGGAGTGACTGGGAAAGTAACGTAACCTCCTGTCAGCAGCAGGCTTTCTTGCGGCCCGTTTTGCGATCGCTCAACAGCACGGCAAACGCTGTCAATTAGCAGTGCTGGAGGGAGATCCGGGCGATCGCTCGCCAAGTTTCCTGCTGCATCAAATGACCAAAGGGCGATCGGTGCTGTATTGAAAGTATTGTAGGCGCTTAATATTGGATATTTCATCTATAGGTTGATGTCTTATTTTTTAGGGAATTGTCAATGTAAATAATGGCGGGGATGGGGCGGGTTTTTGAGATTTTTTGTGGATTTTGTAGATGGTTGGCGAACCCGCCCCTACAGGATTTTGGGATGTTTTTTTTGCAGCAAGCTCACCATAAATAAAAATGTACGATCCCTACAATTTGTCTCGTTCGTGTTCGATCCATTGACATTGATTCCTGTAGATACTGTCTTGAGCTGTCAAGGGGTAGCAAGTAAATAATTGGGATCGAAAGGCTTTTGGGACTTTAAAATCCCAAAAGCCAAATGCACCAACTTC
>NZ_JAEQCT010000081.1:0-45009 GCF_020738205.1 Microcoleus sp. PH2017_24_DOB_U_A | reverse complement strand
TTTGAACCTCCCCAGGGCTAAAGCGACGGGGATTCGGGCCCACCCAAAAGGGCGACAGTGGGACATTCAAATATCCCTCTAGACCCTCAAGCTTGTGGCTATTGGGCTTACTTTTTATTTGTTTGTTTTCCGAGTCCATCACTCTTGCCAGATAGGTACGCTCCTCTACCTGCCTTTATTTGCCCTTTAAGTATTCTGGGTTAGCGTGCCAGATATCTCGGTTGCCGGGATTTCTCCGCACTAGGTTGATTCAACACGTAGTGTGGCTGAAGCCGCGCACTCGCTCCAAGGCGACTGAAGTCGCTAATCGGCTAGACCCCAGCCTTAAAAGGACGGGGCTTGCGCCTCGTTTTTCGGTCATTTTCAGTGTAACCTCCGACTCGGAAAAAAAGTCCGCCTTTTGACCCCCCGATCGCCTGGAGGATCAGATTAGGCTTTGAAGAACTGAGTTTGACGCCGTTCGATCGTCGGTTGTCAGTTGCAGTTTTTTTGCAGTTTTGGGCATTGAAACTGGTTTTTTAAATCTCCATATTTCCTTCAAACCGTTTGGGAGACTCGGAACGGTGAGTAAAAGAAGAGCAAGAAGACTTTCGTTATCTATCGCGATGAAGTCAGAAGACATACACAGCAAGCTCGATCGCGATTCATATTTTACGTTAAGTTTAGGTGGATTTACTGACAAGACTATTTTTGATTGGCGATTCGGGAGCAATGCTGCTACTTTGAGGGTTTGGCCGACTGACTTTGGCGCAATCCGGCGGCTTCGACGAGTAGTGATTCGGCGAAGGCGATCGCCTCTGTGGCCGATCTGCCGCTGGCGAGTTGGGCGAGTTCTTCCCGTCGCTGCTGGCTGTTGAGGACGGCAACTCTGACGACAGTCCGTTCGCCCGGTTCGGAGTTGGCTGCTTCGCCGATAGTTGCTTCGGCTGCGATCGTCTGTTTGTTGACGCGAAAATGACAATCAGCC
This sequence comes from Microcoleus sp. PH2017_24_DOB_U_A, assembly GCF_020738205.1. Taxonomy (NCBI): domain Bacteria; kingdom Bacillati; phylum Cyanobacteriota; class Cyanophyceae; order Oscillatoriales; family Microcoleaceae; genus Microcoleus; species Microcoleus sp. PH2017_24_DOB_U_A. The sequence goes on along the minus strand of NZ_JAEQCT010000081.1, from coordinate 44,042 downwards.
ATGGCGGCGATTAGCGGCTGGTGGGTGACGCACAAAACTTGGTGTTTGTCGGAGAGTTGATAGAGCTTTTTGGCGATCGCACCGGCGACTCTCCCGGAGACTCCGGCATCGATTTCGTCAAAAATTAGGGTTCCGGCGCTTTCAATTTGGGAAAAACAGGCTTTGATGGCGAGTAGAAAGCGGCTCATTTCTCCCCCGGAGGCGATCGCCCCTAAAGGTTGCAGCGGTTCCCCCGGGTTGGGGCTGAAACAAAAGGCAATTTGGTCAGCACCGGTGGCGGTTGGGCTACAGGGCGAGATCTCGACTTGAAATTGGACTTTTTCCATAGCTAAGGGCTTAAGTTCTCCCACGAGGTGGGTTTCGAGTTTCAGGGCTGCTTCGCGCCGCAGGATGGTGAGGTGGCTGCAAGCGTCTTTTAATTGCTCTAGAGCAGTCTGATATGCGAGTTCTAAGGCTTCCATTGACTCGCCTCCTTCTAAAAGTTCGTTTAGTTCGTTTTGGATGCTGTGGTAGTAGGCGATCGCTTCTGAGAGCTGCCCGTATTTGCGGCAAATTTGTTTGAGTTCGCGAATCCGATCTTCTACTTCTTCGAGTCTTTCGGGATCTGCTTCTAATTGTTCGCCGTAGCTGCTAATTTGGCTGCTGGCTTCTGTGGCTTGAGCTAGGGCGTCGCTGACCATTTCTAAAATTGGTTGCAACTGGACATCGTAGACTACCATGTCGTTTAAAATTTCCTCGGCTTTGCTCAACAAGTCGGCGGCTGAGGCGCTATCGCCGTCGTTTTGGTAAAGGGCCTGGTGAACTCGGTAACTCTGCTGCTGCAATTCGACGACGTGGCCGAGGCGGATTGATTCTTGTTCTAGCTGTTCGAGTTCCCCGCCGTCTTCGATGTGGGCTTCGCTAAGTTCTCGGACTTGGTATTCTAATAAATCCAGTCTTTGCAGCCGCTGTTGTTCCGACTGACGCCTGCGGTTGAGGGCTGTTTTGGCGCTGGCAGCCCCCAGCCACGCGGTGCTGGTTGTCGATCGCGCTTGAGTGAGTTTTTTACCACCGTACAAATCCAGCCATTCTCGCTGGAGAGTTTCTTGGCCGAGGTGGACGGTTTGGCCTTGGGCCGTAATTTCCACAAGCCGATCGCGCAGTTGCTCCATTAACTGGCGGTTGACGAGAATTCCGTTCAAACGCGATCGACTCCGCAAAGCACCGCTAGATACGTTAATTTCCCGGCTGCAAACGGCTAAATTGCCATCTATGGGTTCGATTTCTTGCTCGAAGAGCCACTTGGCGGCGGATGAGTCTAATTCAAAGGTAGCTTCCAATATTGCCCGCGTTGCTCCGGTGCGAATCGATCGGCGATCGACTTTCCCGCCCAAAACTACATCGATCGCATCTAAGATAATCGATTTTCCAGCCCCGGTTTCCCCTGTAAATACGTTCAAACTCGGGCCAAAGTCTAGATCCAGGCGGTCAATTAGGGCAAAGTTTTCTATTCTGAGGGATAGTAACATGGGGAATTGGGAATGGGGAATTGGGAATGGGGAATGGGGCATAGGGAATGGGGAATGGGGCATTGGGAATGGGGCCCGCGCAGGGCATTGACTCCTCCCCTATCGGGCGCGTCGAATTTCCCGAGTCTTCTTTTGATTTTCAACTACAATACTTGTAATTTTGCCATTATCGATCGAGTCTCAACATCAATGCAAAGTAAATTACTGCTGCCCGTTGCTCTCTTAAGCTTTGTCCTGATTGGAGCTTTTGGCTGGAAGCTTCACCAAGACAAGGAGCGAGTCTATCAATTAACACTGGCCACGGGAACAAAAACTGGGAATTATTACCCTTTCGGACAGGCACTTGCTGATGTCGTCGTGAAACACAATCCGCGCATCCGCATTCAAGTTATTGAAACTCAAGGTGCTGAGGAAAATATGCGGAAGCTTGAGTCGAATGAGGCTCAGTTAGCGATCGTACAAAACGATACGGCTGCGGTACCTTCTGCTCGGGTAATAGCTTCGTTGTTTAAGGAAGTTTTTCATTTAATTGTTTCCGAACAGTCGGGAATTAAAAGTATTTCGGATTTAAAAGGCAAACATATTGCACTGATGGCAAGAGGCAGTGGTTCTTACAGTTCTTTTTGGTTGATGAGCGAACATTATGGTTTAAAAGAAACCGATTTTATGTTTACTCCAAATTCTTGGACAGAGGCTAGTAAATTATTTAGTAATGGGGAGGTTGATGCTATTTTTAGGGTACTGCCTCCCGGCAGCGATCTGGTTAGAAACTTGCTGCAAAATACGCAGGGAAAGCTAGTACAGATCGACCAAGGATCTGCCATGAAAATAAAGTTGCCTTATTTGGAAGCCGATATGATTCCTAAGGGTACTTACAAAGCCGATCCGGCTGTTCCCGATGCAGATTTGGCGACCGTGGGAGTGCAGGCTACTCTGTTGGCCCGGAAGGATGTCGATCCGGAGATCGTGCGGGAAATTACGCGGATTGTGTTCGAGTACCGCCGCAATTTGGTAGCTGCTAATTCGCTGGCGGCAATGATTAGTCAGCCTGGAGGAAATGGGGGTTTGGCTTTGCCCCTACATGAGGGCGCTCAGGCTTATTACGATCGCGAAAAGCCGGATTTTTGGGCGGCTAATTCCGATCTTATGGCTTTATATTTATCTATCGGAACGCTTTTCGCCTCTTGGGTTTGGCAGTTGCGCTCGCGCTTTGTAGAAAAACAAAAAAATCAAGCCGATCAGTTTAATTTGGCGATTTTAAGTTTGATTCAAAAAATTCGTCAAGCGAAAACTTCGCATGAAATTCATTTCTTGCAAGAAGAGTTATTTGAGATTTTTAACCAGGTGATTGTAGATTTGGACGAAGATCGGATTGATTCTGATTCTTTTCAATCTTTTACTTTTACTTGGGAAACTGCTATAAGAATTGCGCGCGAGCGAGAAAAGATGTTGCGGGAGTTGCGTCTGGCTTCGGATAGTGTGTGATTGATTGTGATAGACATATAGCCTTTACCAAAAAGATGAGGTATGTTGTTGGGATGCGAGCCCCAAGAGCGCTTGCATCGCAACTACGTACCAAGAAAGGTATGTTGTTGGGATGCGAGCCCCAAGAGCGCTGAAGCGCAACTACGTACCAAGAAAGGTATGTTGTTGGGATGCGAGCCCCAAGAGCGCTTGCATCGCAACTACGTACTAAGAAAGGTATGTTGTTGGGATGCGAGCCCTCTTAAAATTTGTTAGATAGCAAGTTATATCAATTTCGGTTGTACTGTCAGGTGATGTTGAATGTTAACTGTTGACTGTTAATTGTTTACGGTTTAAAGAATACCGATGCAACCGGAAACGATATAATGTATCAATCAACAACATGACGAGTTTCGTGCAGGGCTTTGTGATAGAATTTTCAGTGATGATTGAGAATTGCCTTTCCTGATGCACTGTAGCGCTGTTTGTCAGGTGCGTCGCTGTAAGATTATCGATATTTCTTTGGGAATTTTCGAGGGCGACGCACCCTACGACTGTTCCATCGCAATTATTTAAGCACGCTCCATCTAACGCACCCTACAATAATTTAGGTGAGACAAAACCTAGGTGTTTCCAAGCAGCGGCTGTGGCAATTCTACCCCGACTTGTTCGCTGCAAAAATCCGATTTGCATTAAATAAGGTTCGTACACATCCTCAATTGTTTGAGTGTCTTCTCCTGTAGAAGCTGCGAGGGTTTCTAAACCCACGGGGCCGCCGTTAAAGTTTTCGATCATTGCTGTCAAAAGAGACCGATCTGTCCAATCCAAACCTAGCGGATCGACGTTGAACAATTCGAGGGCGACGGAGGCAACTTCGGCGTTGATTGGCTTTAAATTTTTGACTTCGCTGTAGTCTCTGACTCGGCGCAGCAAACGGTTGGCAATCCGGGGTGTTCCGCGAGCGCGGCGGGCAATTTCTTCGGCTCCTTCTGGGGTGATTTGAGTGTCAAGAACTTGGGCGGTTCTTTGGACAATTAGACTAAGTTCGTCTATTTCGTAATATCGCAGTCTTTGGATCAAGCCGAAGCGATCGCGCAATGGAGATGTCAGCGACCCAACTTTGGTGGTGGCGCCTACTAAGGTAAAGGGTTTCAGCGGAATGCTGCGGATTTTGGCGCTTTTTCCTTGACCGATCGTAATATCTAAGCGGCAGTCTTCCATCGCTGGATACAGGATTTCTTCTGTAACTTTCGATAATCGGTGAATTTCGTCGATAAACAGCACGTCGCCTGCTTTCAGGTTGATTAGCAATCCGACAATATCTCGCGGTTTTTCTAGGGCGGGGGCTGTGGTGATTTTGCATTCAACTTCCATTTCTGCTGCTAAAATTAGCGACATTGTGGTTTTGCCCAATCCCGGCGGGCCGTAGAGTAACAGGTGATCCATCGGTTCGCCGCGGGATTTGGCTGCTGCAATTGCGATCGCCAAAACTTCTCTCAAGTCTTTTTGCCCGATATATTCAGCTAACCGCTGGGGCCGGATTTTGTCTTCTTGTTTGCTGTTGATTTCGTCGGGTAGTTCTTGCGATTCTAGTAGCGATTCCGTCTCGGGTTTGGCGGCTTTTTTCCGGGGTGCCGGGGCTATGTCTTCGGGTAGATTTGGGTCGGGTGGTTGTTGTTTGGAGGAGATAATTGCCATAGTTATTTGCGATCGGGCAATGGGAATTGTTTACAATTGTGAGCGGAATCATTACCAGTATTGAGTTCGCTATGAGTATTCCATCTTCTTTATTAGCCTCGGAAAGCATAACTTTTGAGGGGGCGATCGAGCTGACTCAATCTTTATTGCCCCAAATTGAGGGTTCACGACTTTCAGAGGCCCAGATCGAGCAAGCAGTGGCCTCTCTGGTGAAAACTAAGAACGGTGCTCGGGGTTTTTTTGTTACTTATCTGACGGACGAGGGACAGGTGGCAGACAGGCCTTCACCCGGAGCGATCGAGGCGCTGCGATCGGCTCCTGAGATCGTAGCAGAACTGCTGGTGAAAAATTTAGCGATGTCGTCGGCGATGGTTGTCTATCATTCGCGCCATCAAAGCGAGGAAAGAGCCGCGGGTTCTGCTAGAGTGCAGGGGCGATCGCACAATTTGATTCAAATCCTGCAAATGCCCGCCTGTAAAGCTGTAGCGTCCGAAATGCTGGAAAGTTTGCAGAATGCTAGCGGCGAGTACGAGGAATTTTTTGAACGGTGGGGCTACGACGACGAGCAAAAACTGGCGATACGTTCAGCAGTGAGTCAGGCGATCGGGTAAAGTAGACCTCTAGCAAAAATAGCTAGGATGGGCTACAGTCCCGCTCAAAAAATTGATTAAAAGGACTTTTGCAATTTTGTCTCTTATTTTCTTCAGTCTGCGGAGGCAGACTTCGTTTGTCTAGACGCGGTTTCAACCGCCGAGTCCGATCTTTGCCAGCAGATGCTTGATCAAAGCGGCGGGGCTGTGGAATAATTGCGGTTTAGCAAAAGCTGCACAATCGTAGCTGGAGTTGATTTAGGTGTGAAGGTTAGTGAACGAGGGCGAAAAAATTGCTGAGAACGGTGAAAGGAGTTGCCCAAAAAGCCCGATCGGCTCGCGGCAGGATGCCCGCAAGCAGCCAACGGTGGACGAAGCTGCATCTACTGACAACATTGGTGCGCCGGGACTTGGAAGCTCAATACAAAGGTTCGATTCTGGGCAATTTGTGGCCGCTGCTGAATCAGCTATCGCAATTGGTGATTTACACTTATGTATTCTCGATCGTCCTCAAGGTCAAGCTCCAACTTGCAGGGTTCCCCGAAAACAGTGACATTACCTTTGGAGTCTGGCTGTTTGCAGGTTTATTGCCTTGGAGTGCCTTCACCAGCGGTTTGATTAAATCGGGAGTATCCGTGGTTGGGCAGCCAAATTTAGTCAAAAAAGTGGTATTTCCCCTCGGTTTGCTGCCGCTAGTGCCGATTTTGACCGCTTTTATTGAAAGTTCTCTCGGTTTAGCAGCTTTGATTTTGATCGTAGCAGTGTCCACGCAAAAGCTCAACGCTACTTTATGCTTGCTGCCACTGGTTTGGGCGCCTCAGTTGCTGCTAACAGCGGGCTTGGGATATTTGACAGCGGGCTTGACAGTGTTTTTGCGAGACATTCCTCAGACATTAGGTGTTATTCTAAATTTTTGGTTTTATTTGACGCCGATCGTCTATCCAGCATCAATCATCCCCGAAGAATGGCGAGCGTGGATATTTTGGCTCAATCCAATGGCCGCCATCTCCGAGATTTACCGAGATCTGATACTGCTTGGAGAAGTCAAGCATTGGGGTGAATGGGGTGTCGCCACCCTGATTTCTGCTGCTATATTTTGTGCAGGTTTTGCAGTTTACCGCCGTTTGCGCCCCGCTTTTGCTGACGTGCTTTGACAGTTGACAGTTGACAGTTGACAGTTGACAGTTGAGGGCGACCTCTACCTGGAAGTCCGAGGATTCGAGTAATGAATCGTCTTTTTTTGATTTCTCCCTACAAGGGTTCCGGCTTTAAACCAATTTCTCCTGGTAAACTTATTTGAGATCGCAAGTCAATCTAAAATCTAAAATTCCAATAAAGGTTTGTAGTGAGGACTCGCATTCCTCATAAAAATCTGAGGACTAAAGTCCTCACTACAAACCTATTTTTAGTGAGATCGGACATAATATCAATCTAAAATCTAAAATCTAAAATCTAAAATCGGATGACAGAAAATGTAATTTCACTAAAAAATGTTTCTAAATGCTTTAAGCGATACGATCGTCCAGGAGACCGCTTAAAAGAAATTATTTACCCCAGCAAAAAACTCGCTGACGAATTTTGGGCTCTCCACGACATCAATCTGGAAATTCCTCAAGGACAAACTCTAGGAATTGTCGGCCGCAACGGTTCGGGAAAAAGCACTCTTTTGCAAATAATTGTGGGGACTTTGACGCCCACCACCGGCAGCGTGGATGTGAAAGGACGAATTTCCGCTTTGTTGGAACTTGGAAGCGGATTTAACCCGGAATTTACCGGGCGGCAAAATGTATTCTTCAACGCTCAAATACTGGGATTCAGTCAAAAAGAAACTGAAGCAAAGTTTGACGAAATAGCTGCTTTTGCTGATATTGGAGATTTCATCGAACAGCCAGTCAAAACTTATTCCAGCGGTATGTTTGTCAGGCTGGCTTTTGCTGTTGCGACTAGCGTCGAACCGGATATTTTGGTGGTTGACGAAGCACTTTCGGTAGGCGACGAAGCTTTTCAGCGCAAGTGTTTTGCCCGCTTGCAAAGCATTCAAGAAGGTGGCGGCACGATTTTATTTGTCTCTCACGCTGCTACTTCGGTGGTGCAACTTTGTACGTCAGCAATTTTAATGGATAGCGGAGAATTGCTGCTCGCTCACACGCCGAAGGTGGTAATTTCTAAGTATCAAAAGTTGATCTATGCAGATCCAGATAAAGTATTGGGGCTGAAGTCAGATATTCGATCGCTAAATCAACTCACAAAGCAAGAAAGTGACAACAATCTTCAGGATGCTAATTTAGAAAGCACAAAGACGGAGGTGAAACCCGAGCAATATCACTCGAAATCCCAGGAACATTATGATGAATTTTACGATCCGGGGATGATACCGTCGAATACGGTGAGGTATCCGTCTCGCGGAGCGGAAATTATCAACCCCCACATCGAGACTCGGTCGGGAACTGTGGTAAATCACTTGATTGGTCGTCAAGATTATGTTTACACTTACTCTGTCACTTTCTCGCGGTCAACTTCCAAGGTGAGGTTTGGAATGTTGATTAAAACGATTAGCGGTTTTGAGTTAGCTGGTGCTTCTTTAAAGGCTTCCAGTCAGTCCGTTAGGTATGTGGAAGCGGGAACGACAATTGTCGTGAAGTTTCAGTTTAAATGTTTGCTAAATCCTGGGGTTTATTTTTTGAATGCGGGGGTTGTGGGAACGGTAGATGAGGATTTAACTTATCTGGATCGCTGCGTTGATGTGGCGATGTTTAGAGTTCAGTCTTGTACTGAGTCCTGCGGTAACGGCATCGTTGACTTGCTGATCGAACCGTGTTTAACTGTTGTTAATTCTGATTCTCTGGTGAAAAAGGCGTCAACCGAAGTCATCTAAAATTCTGTGAAAACAATGAGCGAGAGCAATTTAGATTTAGTCCAAAATCCGGTAATCGAAGCATTTATTCGAGAGCAAACTAAGTTTCCCGAAGATTTTAAACTAAATATCTGCGAAAACGATGAAATGTATTTGTTTGCGTTGAGCAATGTCAAGGACGATCGCGATCGGGCTTTGGTGCGCTATTATTCGCTGGGGCGCCGCATCCTGGATACGGTTAAACAGGTTGTGGATTGGCATTTTGGCAGTTTTGAAAATGTACCATCTTTTCTAGATTTTGCCTGCGGTTACGGTAGATTTACACGGTTTTTGATTCAGGAAATGCCGCCGGAACAAGTTTGGGTTTCTGATATTTATGCTAATGCGGTTAAGTTTCAAGCTGAATACTTCGGCGTTAGCGGTATTGTTTCGACTGGCAAACCAGAAAATTATTTAATCGATCGCAAATTTGACTGCATTCTGGCTAATTCTTTTTTCAGCCATATGCCGGAAAGAACTTTTACAAGTTGGTTGCAAAATTTGTACGATTTGTTGACTCCTAACGGTATTTTGATGTTCAGCGTTCACGATGAGTGTTTGCGTGCTCCTAATGTAGAAATGCCTGCTAATGGTATTCTGTTCAGCGCCCTCAGCGAAAGTCAGTCTTTAGATAAGGAGGAATACGGCACAACTTATGTAACTGAAAAGTTTGTCAGAGAAGTTGTCGATAAAGTTAGCGCAGGTAAGGCTTTTGTTCACCGCATCGAAAAAGGTATATGCAGGTTTCAGGATTTGTATGTTGTCACAAATCAACTATCTAGAGATTTTTCGGAGTTGAAATTCAATCAGCACCCGGAAGGATATGTTGATGTTGCTGCTTTTACAAATAAGGAGAATTTGTATCTGGAAGGATGGGCGGCAGATCTGAATGGCGGCGGTAAAATTGAGGATTTGCAAGTGCTGGTAAACGGTGAGTTTGTGCAGAGGTGCGAGCCTTTTTACGATCGCCCGGATGTGGCCGGACACTTTGAAACTGATGTGGCTTTGCAGTCGGGTTGGAACTGTTATTTACCGAAAAACTCTGTGGCGCCGCAGGATGTGTTAACCGTTAAAGCAATCAATAACTACGGTTTGACATGGATTTTGGAAACTTGCACTGTGCAATCGCTGGTAAGGCAAAAGCAATCGCGGTCTTTGTTGGGGTCTACTCAACTCAAACTTCAATTGGTTGAAACTCAGCTAGCTGGGGCTAAGATAGAATGGGAGCAAAGTCAAAGTAAGTTAATGATTACTGAAACTCAGTTAGAAGAATCTCATACTAAGTTGGAAGAAACTCAAAATCAATTAATTTCAGTTCACTCGCAGTTGGAACAAACTCAAAGTCAGTTAGTGTCTCTGCAAATGCAGTTGGAGAAGACTGAAAATCAGTTGATGAATGTCAAGCAAGAACTAGAGAAATCGCAATGTCGAGTTGTGGCGATGGAAAGTAGCAAGTTCTGGAAGCTGAGAAGCACGTGGTTTCAAGTCAGGCGAGCGCTCGGTTTAGCGGGAGAATAAGACAAGACCATTTTAGATTTTGGATTTTGGATTTTGGATTTTAGATTGTGGATTGGAGATTGGAGATTGGGAGAGATGAGGGACTAAGTGTTGGGATATTACCTATAAGTTGCATTTTGGGCTAAATCGTGTAGCGAGTAAAAATGGTGTGGGAATTAGGGCGAGGGAGAGAAATTGTGAATATGAATGACAGCAAACCGTCGGTTTTTATTGTTACTGGAATGCACCGTTCCGGTACATCTTTAACGGCTTCTTTGTTTCAGAAAGTCGGAGTTGATATTGGCAAACAGTTGGTGGGCCCGGCGGTGGGAAATGTGAAAGGTCATTTCGAGAATGTTGATTTTGTTGAGTTTCACAAGAGTGTTTTACGATCGCACGGCATAGATGAACTCGGCTGTACGTTTGAACAAACGATTCCGGTAGCAGCGGAATATGTGGAAATTGCCAAACGGGCGATCGCGCAAAACCAACAAACTGACAACCATTGGGGCTGGAAAGACCCGCGAACCGCCCTGTTTTGGGATTTTTGGCTAAATTTGCTTCCCACAGCCAATTTCATCTGCGTTTATCGATCGCCCTGGGAAGTCGTGGATTCGCTGTACCGCCGCGGAACCGATGTCAGCTTGCTGCAAAACCCCGAAATGGCAGTAAAAATGTGGATTCACTACAACCAAAAAGTCTTAGAATTGTCCGAACGTTTTCCCGATCGCTGTCTGTTGGCCAACGTTTACCCGATCGGCAACACTCCGGAATTTTTTATCGATCGAGTCAACGACAAATTTAACGTTAATTTAGGGGCGATACCTGCCGACAATTTTGAAGAATCTTTATTAGTCAACGATATTGTCAAAAGTCACAGACCAAGTTTAATAGAACAATATTTTCCCGAAGCCTTAGAACTATATCAAGTTTTGGAAACCCAAGCTGGCAATCTGGGCAGCGAATCGAATTCTGCCAGCGATAAAATTATTCATTTTCCAGCATCTTCTGTCGGGCCTTTTGAAGATTGGCTAAAAATCCGCTTGCTGGAAAAACAGCAAAAAACCAGCAATTCCGAAATCAAACAGTGGCAAGAAGAATTTCACCAAGCCCAGGCGAAAGTGTTGGGATTGGAGGCAGAATTAGGAGAAACTCAAGTACAACTTGCAGGCAAAGAATCAAATTTTCAAGAAGCTTTAGCAAAACTGCTCGGATTAGAAACAGAATTAGGACAAACTCAGGCACAGCTTGCCGGTCAAGAATCGCAATTTCAAGAAGCTTTAGCAAAAGTCCTGAAGTTAGAAACAGAATTAGGACAAACTCAGGTACAACTTGCAGGCAAAGAATCACAATTTCAAACAGCTTTAGCAAAAGTCTTGGAATTAGAAGCAGAATTAGGACAAACTCAGGTACAGCTTGCCGGCAAAGAATCGCAATTTCAAACAGCTTTAGCAAAAGTCTTGGAATTAGAAGCAGAATTAGGGAAGAGTCAGGTAAAATACGAAGAAAAAGAATTCAAATTGGAGCAAAAGTTAGCTGAGTTACTGTGGTTGGAAACAATACAGAGTCAAACTCAGGAAAAATTAAATGAAAGTCGGGAAGACTTAGAAAAATCGCGCCAGGAAACAGAAAGAGTGCGGGCAGAAATTGAGGCAATCAAGTCTTCTGACTGGTGGCAAATCCGAGAAAATTTGTGGGGTTTTAGGCGCCGAATCCGTGACCTCTTCCCGAAATATATTTTTTCGTTAGACCAACCCACTACTTGGCAAATTAGCGATTCCAATCTACTAATTGTGGGCTGGGTATTTAACACAAAAATTGAGATTAAAGCAGTGCGCGCCCGAATTGATGACAAAATATTTTCGGGCGTTTACGGCATAGAAAGAAGCGATATAGCGATAGCACATTCTAATATTCCGGCTGCGAGGAAAGCGGGTTTTACTATTGAATTGCAAGCGCCTGCCGGACGGCACGAAGTGGTACTAGAAGCCCAAGAAGCAGGCGGAAATTGGCATCTCTTGGCAACTTATCCGCTGTTGGTTTCAACAATTCAAGCATCGTTAGATGTACCCGTGGTGTGGGAACAGCGTCAGGGTCAAATTTTGTTCGCAGGTTGGTGCTGTCACCACGATCGCAAAATTGCTAAATTAAGCTTTGTGTGCGGAGATATTTCTGTAGAATGCGCCTACGGTTTGCGGAGAAAAGATGTCGGCGAAGTGTTTCCCGACTGGGTTAACAGTTCGGAAAGTGGCTTTGAGGCACTTGTCGATTTGCCGCCAGGGGAATGGCAAGTTTCGCTGCAAGCTGAGTTAGATACCGAGGAAATTTTGTATTTTCAAGCGCCACAAATATTGACTGTGCGGCGCTACCATATTTGGCAGCGAAGTGCTGATAAATTTGAGGAGTTTTCGAGTTTTGTAGAGGCAATCCGGCAGCGGGCTAGGGAGAGAAAACAGCGTCTGGGCAGAATTGTGCCGATGCCTTGGGAAATTGTCAAGGTGATGCGCCAGTTGGGGAAGATTTACCAACAGCAAAAACAGTTGACTGCGCCGGGGGATTTGCTACCGCCTGCGGGTTTTGTGGTGCCGAAACCGATTGATAGGTATGACGCTTGGTTGGAGGTGAATCAGTGGAATAGTCGATCGCGCGATTACTTGATTTCTCGGTTAAAATCCTGTGGGGAAGCGCTGCCCAAGATTTCGGTGGTCATGCCAGTGTACAATCCGCAGATAGATTTTCTCGAAAGTGCGATCGACAGTGTAATCAATCAAGTCTATCAAAACTGGGAACTCTGCATCGCTGACGATCGCAGTACCGACGCCACAGTTGCTGACACCTTGAAAAATTGGGCCGAAAAGGACGATCGTATCTGCATACAATTTCGCACAGAAAACGGCAACATCAGCGCCGCAACTAACAGCGCAGCCGCCCTCGCCACAGGCGACATCATCCTATTTTTAGACAACGACGACGAACTAACTCCCGACGCCCTAGGCGAAGTAGCGCTATATTTTGCCACCCATCCAACCACCGATTTTCTCTACTCAGACGACGACAAAATCGACACCAAAGGTCGCCGTTTCGCCCCACAATTCAAACCGCAATGGTCGCCAGAACTGCTGCTTTCCTATATGTATCTCGGTCATTTGTGCGCCGTCAGAAAACAGATTTTTGAAGAAATAGGTGGCTTGCGCCTCGGTTTTGAAGGCTCGCAAGATTACGATTTTGCCTTAAGAGCAACCGAAATTTGTCGCCACGTCGCGCACCTGCCTTTAGTGCTGTATCATTGGCGAACTGCACCCGGTTCTACAGCCATATCTGGGGCCGCAAAACCCGCCAGTTTTGGCGCAGGTCAAAAAGCAATCCAAGATGCACTAAACCGCCGACAAATTAATGGCAATGTCGCTCAGCACGCCTGGGCTACCAAAGAAAATTTGGGCATCTTTGCCCAAGATTTCCCGGATGACGGCCCGTCAGTAACGGTAATTATTCCTACTAAAAATCAGGTGAAATTGCTGAAAGCCTGTCTAGATTCTCTGGAAACTACAACCTACAAAAACTTTCAAATTGCTGTCATAGATAATGAAAGCGACGATCCGAAAACTCTAGAATATTTAAAGCAATTAACTTGCCAAGTTTTGCGAATCAAAAATCCTGGTGGCAAGTTTAGTTTTGCAGCAATCAACAACCGCGCCGTCGAGAAAGTTGACAGCGAATATGTATTGTTTTTGAACAACGATACTGAAGCAATCAACCCGCGCTGGCTGAGTCAAATGGTGGGATACGCTCAAATTCGCGGCGTTGGTGCAGTCGGCGCGCGACTGTTATATCCCGACGGTAGAATTCAGCACGCGGGAGTAATTCACGGCCTCCATCACGGTTTGGCCGGTCACGCTTTTAAGCTGATGGATAAGGAGAATCGAGGCTATCTTTCTCAAGCGATGGTAACGCGAAATTACTCGGCGGTAACTGCTGCTTGCACGATTACTCCCCGTCAATTGTTCTTAGAATTGGGCGGCTTTGATGAGGATGATTTTGCTGTTGCTTACAATGATGTCGATTACGGATATCGATTGTTAGAACGGGGTTATCGGTGCGTGTATTGTCCCGATGCGGAGTTGTTGCACAAGGAGGGAACTTCGAGAGGTTTTACTGACAATCCTCAAGAAGTTGCGGCTTTTCGGCGCAAGTATGCGGGGAAAAATGACAGCTTTTACAGTCCTCATTTGTCTTTAGAAGATGAGTATTTTCATATTCAACCCCGACGGGTTTTTATGAAAGGAGAGGGAAAGAAGAAGGAAGAAGGAAGAGGGAAGAAGGAAGAAGAAAGAGGGAAAAAGGAAGAGGGTTATACATTGGAAGTTTCGGATTCTGGTTTGTTGGTAGCCAATACAAACAATTCTATTCATCCTCTTAAGGTTTTGATGTGCAGCAATTCGCTGGATTTTACGGGGGCACCGCTGCATCAGTACGAAATTGCGGTGAAATTGGCGGCTGAGGGTGTGATTTTGCCGATCGTACTTTGCACGACAGACGGCCCCCTGCGCCAAGCTTACGAACAACAGGGAATTGAAGTCATTGTACGCGACAATCCCCTCGAACACATCTACCAGCGCGATGCTTACGATGAAGCTATCCGGAGTTTTAGTAAGGAAATTGAAAGTTTAAAAGTAGATGCAATTTATGCCAATACTTTAGAAAACTTCTTTGTAGTTGATGCGGCGCGAGAAATCGGAGTTCCGGCGGTGTGGAACGTGCACGAAAGCGAACCTTGGCAAACTTATTTTAACAGGTTTGGCTCGGAGATTGCGGCGAGAGCTTTGGAGTGTTTCCGCTTTCCTTACAAGGTGATTTTTGTGGCGGATGCAACGCGTGACAGGTATTTGCCTCTCAACAGCCACCACAATTTTACAGTGATTCACAACGGCTTAGATTTGAGCAAACTGGAAAATTCCGAGAATTCTGAAGACGCTAGAAACACTTTAGGTGTGGCAGCGGAAGATGTGGTATTGTTGCTGCTGGGAACCGTCTGCGAACGTAAAGGCCAGCAAGATTTAGTTCAAGCACTTTCACTTTTGCCTGAAAAATGGCACAATAAGATTAGGTGTTTCATTGTGGGCGATCGGCCGAGTATTTACAGCAATAAATTAGCCGATATGGTGAACGCATTGCCGGAAGAGTTGCGACAAAGGGTGACAGTAGTCCCGGAAACCGGGGAACCAGGAAAATATTACAAAGCGGCGGATATTTTTGTTTGCACTTCTCGTGTCGAAAGTTTTCCGCGAGTGATTTTGGAAGCGATGGCCTGCGATTTACCAATTATTACATCGCCAGTCTTTGGAATTAAGGAACAAGTGAGGCCGGGAATTAACGGTTTGTTTTATACGCCGGATCGTCCGGATCAATTACTTGCAGCTTTGATTAGTTTGTTGGAGGATAAATCTTTGCGCCAGCAGTTAGCTGGAAATGCTAAATATGTCTTGGATTCACTCAATACTTTTGAGGAGATGACTCAAGCTTATGCAGACATTTTCTGCGAAGCATATTTCAGCAGTCATTAATGATGGGCCAAACAGGTCATTGGCCAAACAGGTCATTGGCCAAACAGGTCATTGGGCAAACAGGGCATTGGTAGAACAGGTAATTGGTAATATCAAATCTGGCTGTACCGGAATTATCAAACCGCAGAGAACACAGAGGACACAGAGGAAGAGAATGGAGAGATGAATCATTCCAATGAAGACCGGATTTGATATAATTGGTAGCACAGGGCAAGGAGAAACGAAGACTTGCGGAACATATTCAAAATCCAGACATCTATACTATAAAATAATCAAAAATGAACGATGAAAAAATGACCGATCGCCCAAGAGTAGATTATGAAACAGCCTGGGACAGTTACGCCCAACAGTGGGAAGAAACTAATCCCGAACTTTCCCATATTGGGGACGAATGGATAGGTAAAGCTGCTGGTGCGGCCAACTCCTTAGCCGAATACGAAGCACTGATAGAACAGGAATTTGTTGCACCGTACATCAAAAAAGAACATACGGTTTTAGAAATTGGTATCGGTGGCGGAAAAACTGGTTCGCTGTTGCTGAAATATTGCGATCGCCTAATTTGCGCCGATATTTCCAGTCAAATGCTGCAAGCCGCGCGATCGCGCTTGGGAGTCGATCGCGTTTCCTACGTCAAACTCGACGGTTTAACATTAGACGGCATCGCCCAGGGTGCAGCCGATGTCTGCTTTTGCTACGATACAATGGTACACGTAGAAGCCGTAGACATATTCAACTACCTAACTCGCATTCCCAAACTGCTGCGGGGCGATCGCATTTGCGTCTTCCACCACGGCAATATTCTCAGCGAATTAGGGTGGCAAAAATTCGCCGGCGAGTGGGACAAAAACTTGCTGGGACGCAGAGATGGCACTGCATTCTCAATAATGACAGATACAATTATGGAAAAATTTCTCAACCATTTAAACTATGAAATCCTCCTGAAAAATACATCTTCAGTACCGCGAGATTGCGTCTGGATTTGCAAAGCACCATTAAACAGTTGACAGTTGACAGTTGACAGTTGACAGCGATGTTTTTAAAGCAGTCTCACACCTGCTGGAATTATAACTAATCGATCGAACATCATGTAAATCCTGTTCATCTTCCTTCCTTTTTCCTTCTTCCTTCTAAAATGAAAGCATTATTTCTCCACCCCAACTTCCCCGCCCAATACCGCCACATTATCACGGCTTTAGGCGCCAATCCCAAAAATCAAATTGTTTTCGGCACTAAAAACGAGCGTCCAGAATGGGACATTCCCGGAGTTCGCAAAGCAGCATTTACCCCCAGCCGCGAACCCCACGCCCAGACTCACCAATACGTGCGCCCTTTAGAAAGTGCCGTCATCTACGGACAAGCCGTATTTAGAATGGCCGAACAACTCAAAGCTGACGGTTTTGTACCCGATGTGATCTGCGGACATTCAGGTTGGGGGCCGACACTATTTGTCAAAGAAGCTTTTCCAAATACGCCACTTTTGTGTTATTTCGAGTGGTTTTATCACGCCATTGGTTCCGACGCAGATTTCGATCCGGCGGAACCTTTAAGTGTTGACGATATGGCGAGAATTAGAATCAAAAATGCGCCGATTCTGATCGATTTATATTCTTGCGATTGGGGTTTGTCGCCGACTTATTGGCAGCGATCGCAATTTCCGCCAGAATTACAACAAAAATTATCCGTACTCCACGACGGCGTAGACACCGATTATTTTAAACCAGATCCCGGTGCTAAACTAATTTTACCGAACTTAGATTTGTCCGGCGTTGATGAAATTGTCACCTACGTATCGCGGGGAATGGAACCTTACCGTGGTTTTCCAGAGTTCATTGAGTCGATCGCCTACGTGCAAGAACGCCGCCCCAACTGTCACGTTGTAATTGTTGGTTCAGACAGAGTTTGTTACGGCCGTTCTTTACCAAATGGCGAGTCTTACAAAGACCATATGCTCAAAAAAGTGCCGCTAGATATGTCGCGAGTACACTTTGTCGGGCCGCTACCTTACGGACTGTATTTAAAAGTAATTCAAGCATCCGACGTACACGTTTATTTAACCAGACCTTTCGTGCTATCTTGGTCGATGATTGAATCTCTATCGGCAGGATGTTTAGTAATCGGTTCCGATACGGGCCCGGTGAGAGAAGTTATCCGCGATGGAGAAAACGGTTTAATCGTCGATTACTTCTCGCCGAAACAAGTAGCCGATCGCATTGACGAAGTTTTAGACCATCCTACCCGCATGGCAGAAATTCGGGTCAAGGCCCGTCAAACCGCCCTAGAACGCTACAGTTTAGCTAATATGTTACCGCAGCAATTACAACTAATCGAGCAGGTTGCAAGTCGATCGATGCCGCCGACAGTTGGTATGCAGCCAGAACGGGAATTGGCCGCATCTTTTGGAGTGAGAATTTAGTGCGATCGTAAGGTACGCCACAAGCACCCTTAGGTACGTTGTTGGGCTTCAGCCCTCTTTCCTAATATTATAAAGAGCGCTGAAGCGCAACTACGTACCTAATTTGTCTGACGACAATAAAACCACCCTGCTGATTAAGGGGGGTTAGGGCGATCGAGTCAGGTACACAGCGGAAATTCTACATAATCTTAGGCACTTTAAAAAACTCCCCATCGCGATCGGGAGCACCCGCCAAAATACTCTCGCCGTTAGCAAACGGTTGCAAATCGTCCGATCGCATAACATTGCTAACATCGATCGCCCGAGTTGTCGGTTTTACCTTACTCGTATCCAGTTCGCTCAACTGCTCAAAATAATCCAAAATACCGTTCAGTTGACCAGTAAACTGCTCTTCTTCTTCCGGCGTTAATTCCAATCGGGCTAAATTCGCTACTTTCCGAACTTCTTCTTTGTCAATCATAAAAATTGGGAATTGGGAATTGGGAATTGGGCATAGGGAATTGGGAATTGGGCATAGGGCATGGGGCATGGGGCATGGGGCATGGGGCAAAGAGGCCAAACAAGTTATGTGTTATTTGTTATTTGTTATTTGTTATTAGAGAAACTACTAACTATTAACTACTAACTATTAACTATGCCCGATGCCCCATTCCCTATTCCCCATTCCCTATTCCCCATTCCCATCATAGTTAAAAATACACATCAATTTGCGATCGCCCTGTCGTCTTCAGCCAATTCTGCACCTCAATGTAATTGTTCGGCGCCAAACGAATAGCCTCCTTCCAGTAATCCGCAGCTTTATCAAACAGCCCTTCCGCCCCTTCAACATTGCCAGCTTCCTTTTCCCTTTCCCCTTGATAGTGGTAAATCACAGCAATATTGTTCAGCGCTTGCGGCATTCTGGGATTCAGTTCAAGCGCTTCGCTGTAATACTCCAAAGCTTTATCGTGTTCGCCGTTGCTAGTATGGATCAGACCCATATTGTACAATACATAACTGCGATCGTAAGGATCTTCTTCCAGCTTCAGCGCTTCAGTATAATTGTCCAGCGCTTCAGCATATTCGCCATCAGCTTGAGCCGACATACCATCCCGATAATAAGCAAAAGCTTCCTTCGCCTTCTTTTTCGCGGGCATAATCTTCAGGATGATATCAGCCATTACCGTGAAACTTTTGTCAATAAAGTTATCGTTGCGTTGAGTTCTTGGCATATGCGATTCTTTTCGTTAGTGGCTAATCTCAAAAATTAGCGGGTAAAGTTTTCCTATGAATACTTGCACAACAATTTTAGTTTAGAGTTGTGCTGAGAATGCGAAAAAGACTTGTGAGACACAAGGACAAACTTGACAACACGCGCAAGTCCTATCTATTGTAGATAACTATTGCAAGACTTGCAAAAAAAACATATTTTTTTTACATATTTAAACTTTTATTAAGTTTTCAAAGTTCAGCCAACACTGAAAAGCTTTTGGGAAAAAAGTAGGGTACGGTTCAATTGAGGGTAACAGTTTGCGAGCGATCGGTGTAAGGTGAAGGCTGTCGCCTTAGTCCTAATTCGCCCCCCAAAGCATGAGTCCGAGCCAATCAGTCTTGGGGTTGGCATTTGCTAGATGCGATGGCGCAGGGGTTTCAGCCAGATTTCACCATTGCTGATGTCGGGACGGGATTGAGAGCAGGTCAGAAAGAAGTCCTGCCTGATACTCCTTGTCATGGAGATATTTTTCAGATCCAACAACAATTTGAGACAGTTGTTGACAATTGCTAATTAGCATGGTAATGTCAGACTATTCCAGCGTAAAAAATGTTAATTTTTCAAGCAGGACTAAGCAGTCGGGGTAATTGTATTCATTTGTAGTAAAAATAAGTTGGAAGTATTAATTAGGTAATGTCGTATCGTATTGTTGCTTATATCACTGCCTATTCAGATAAAACTGCCCTTGAGCGGTGTATCGCTTCTCTTAAGTGTCAAACTTATTCGATCGAGAAAATCTTAATAGTCGATAACTCGCCTCATGTGTTGTTGTCTCCTGAAGAATTAGACGAATCTATTATCGTCAAATCTTATCCCCAAAACATCGGCATTTCTGGCGGTTTACGAGTGGGTATTGAATGGTCTATTAAAAATGAATTTGATTTTATTTGGACTTTCGATCAAGATACTGAACCTTCACCAGATGCTTTAAAAAGATTAATTGAAACCTATGATAATCTCAAAGAAGCTCATCAAAAAATTGGAATTATTGCTCCACTTCCTGTTGATAGAGTCACAGGACAACAATGGAATGGAATGATCTTAGATAAGTATCAACTAAAACAATTTCTTATAAACGATCAAATCCCTGAAATTTATAAATGTGATGCCGTTATTACAGCAGGTTCTCTTATTTCCATTCAAGCCGCTTACAATACTCCCTTTCCTAATGAAAATTTATTTATTGAAGCAGTTGATTGGGAATATTGTCTAAAATTAAAGAAACAAAATTATTCTATATTTGTCAATAGAAATATTGTTCTAAAACAACGATTTGGAGAGACTCAAGAAGTTAATTTATTTTATCCTAAAATAAAAATAATGCGATTGAATTGTTCTCCGTTGCGTTACTACTACCGATGCAGGAATAACACCTTTGTCGAACTTAGTCTCGCTATGGAGAACAAACTATTGATTATGTTTAGTATTCATAGAATTAAAATTATGATTAATTTAGTTATTAAAATCTTGCTATTAGAAAACCTATCAAGAAGATTGAAAATTTGGGCTTGTCTGCGCGGAACTTATGATGGTTTCAGAGGGAACTTAGGAAAAACCTGGGTATAATCTACAAGAATGAGTCCGAGCCAATCAGTCGCAGCCAGTTTACCGCTTGATGCTCGCCAGAAAATAGCGATCGTGATATTGGCAAAGACAAAGTACGCACCCACACTATTAGTAGCGTTGGCGATCGGTTACCAGAGGTAACGCACCCTACAGATAGATTCTTTGCGTAAGTCCTGTACTCTTTACCCCTTCCCCCTTCCCCCAACAGCAGTAACAAAAATACGTGGGGCAATGCGTGAGATATGTTATAGTAAACAGTCAGCCTAAATAGTTAGGTTTCAAATTGTTGTCTATTATCTCAGGAAACCGAAATGCTCAGAACCGATGTAATTCAAAAAATAATCGACAAGAAAAAAGCCCTGAGGTATTTAGAAATCGGCGTAAATAATGGCGATAGTTTTTTCCCGATCGAGATCGCTCAAAAGGTGGGAGTAGATCCTAGTTTTGCATTTTCTGAAGAACGTAAATTGGAATGGGCTAGTAAAAATCTATGTAATGCAACAGCGGAATATATAGACGCCACTAGCGATGCTTTTTTTGCAAGTGCCAATCCGATCGAACGGTTTGATGTAGCATTTATCGATGGATTGCATACCTACGAACAATCATTGCAAGATGTCCTGAATACCTTGGACAACCTCAATGAAAATGGCGTAATAGTCATGCATGATTGCAAACCACCCCATGTCCTCGCAGCCTGTCCAGCTCAGTCTCTGCAAGCTGCGATCGACATGAATTTACCTGGATGGGATGGCAACTGGTGTGGTGATGTCTGGAAAACGATTTGTTATCTAAGAAGTAATCGCAAAGATTTGCGAGTCTTTGTGTTGGATTGCGATTTTGGCTTAGGCATAGTTATGAAAGGAAAGCCTGATATCGATCTCAACCTGAGCAAAGATGAATTGGATAAAATGACTTATGAAGATGTTCTCAATGGTAAAGAAAATTTTCTTAACTTAAAAGATGAAAACTATTTGTTTGAGTTCTTAGAAACAATCTAATTCACTATCCACTATCCACTACTCACTATTCACTAATTTAATTATGCAAGCTGATATTTTTTATTAAGATGGCATTCGTCGCAGGTGGTTATATTCCGACACCCCCTGTATCTAGTTCAATTTTGACTCTGATCCAAGAATACAAATACCACTCAGAAACAAATGAGAATCAAGTAGATGTTTTCAATTGATCGACGCGACGAATTACTGGCGATCGCCGGTATTCTCGACCCAAAGCTGACAGCAATCGCTATCAGCTTTGATGTACCTTTAATGATGGCAGAATTTGCCGTGCAGTGCTACCTTAAAACTGCCATTTTTGAACCATGCCAAAAGTAGCAATGTTTTGCCCCAAAATCAAGGTCAGCCACAAAAAAAGCCTAAATTCTCCAGGTCTAAACCAGCTTTAATGCCCGCAACCTATAATTAAAAATAACCGCGTAATTTTCACAAAGAGAAACACATGGCTCCAAATCCCGGGATTATGCAAGCCGTCGAGCAACTTGGCTACCGCGTTACGGTTGGAGACGTGGCGGCAAAAGCTGGACTAGATGTCAATTTTGCCCAGCGAGAACTGTTAACGCTGGCCTCCGAAGCAGGCGGCAACCTGCAAGTAGCAGAATCCGGCGACATTGCCTACATATTTCCCAACAACTTTCGAGATATTTTGCGAAACAAATTCTTGCGCTTGCAGTTGCAGGAATGGTGGCAAAAAATCTGGCGAGTTCTATTTTACTTGATTAGAATATCTTTTGGCTTAGTGCTGGTAGCTTCCATCCTTTTAATTGTTGTTGCTATTACGCTTTTACTCTCCAGCATGAACAGCGACAATAACGGTGGAGGAGGCGGAAGCGGAGGCGAAAGTGGAGGTGGCGGCGGAGGCTTTTTCTTTTTTCCCTACTTCTGGAACGACTTAATCTGGATCTTTTACTGGAACCATGATGAACCATACTACCAGCAGCGATCGCGCGATCGCGGTCAAAAACCCCAAATGAGTTTTCTGGAAGCAGTTTTCTCCTTTATATTTGGAGACGGGAATCCCAATAAAAATCTAGAAGAGCGCAAGTGGAGCGATATAGCCACCGCAATTCGCAACAACCGAGGCGCAGTCGCAGCCGAACAAATTGCGCCCTATCTCGACAATCTCGGACAGGGATACGCCCGAGAATACGAAGAATATATGTTACCAGCCCTGGCCCGTTTTGACGGCCGCCCCGAAGTCAGTCCCGAAGGGCAAATCATCTATCATTTTCCGCAATTGCAAACCACAGCCCTCCTGCAAAATCCTCAACCAACAGGAACTTATTTGCGAGAAATGCTGTGGCGTTTCAGTCACGCCGACTCCGGCCAAATCATGCTCGCAGCAGGTTTAGGAGCCGTCAATCTTGTCGGTGCGCTGGTTTTGGGGAATTTATTAACGAAAAGTGCGATCGCAGGTGGATTCATCGGCTTCGTCAGCGGTATTTATCCACTGCTGCTGATTTACGGCGTCGGATTTCTGACAATTCCCTTAATCAGGTACTTCTGGATTCAGTGGAAAAATAGCAGGATAGAAGCTCGGAATCACGATCGGCAGCAGCGAGCCATGTTATTAAACCAACCCGATGCCAACTTGCAGCAAAAACTGGCCTACGCCCAGGAATTTGCAGGCGAAAACGTTCTGAGTGGAGAAGACTTAGCTTATACCACAGAAAGCGAATTAACTCAACAAGAACTCGAACAATCAGCAAAAATAGATGCTGAATGGCAGCGGCGAATTGGGCGATCGGATAATGTATAGCCCGAAGAATCAGGAATGCAGCACACAGATTTTTTCTTAGTCCACGGAGGTGGACTTTGTTTTTGTAGTCGCGGTTTCTAACCGCCGGAGACGAGAAGTCTTCTGAGAATTGATCTTAGGTACGTAGTTGCGCTTCAGCGCTCTTAGCTTATATTAGGAAAGAGCGCCCAAGCGCAACTACATACCTTCTATTGGCGTTGCTGATTTACGGTATGAACGACTCAATGTGAAAATGTGAAAAAATGAAACAAACCAGTCAGTCAATATAGCTGAATTTTCAAGTTACCCATTTTCATCCCCTGATTAAACAACGCCACAATCATTTATTTTGAATACTAGAATCTGTTGTTTTTCTCATCTTTTTAACAATCTTAGGGCGTTTAAAAATCAAACAATTTTGGTCGTATTTCGAGTCATGTCGCAGAGCCACAAGTTCCCACCCATCCTCCCCCAATTGATTGACAAATAGATGTAGCGAGCCTTGTTTCCAATCTCGCAGCTCCTCACCATTTACATATAAACTAATTAGCTTATTTCCAAAAGGATACATATTCGCATCCACAAATAAATACTCCCACTTTTGCATAGCAATCCTTAATTTAGTTAGTCAGTAGTCAGTTGGCAGTTGGCAGTTGGCAGTGGACAGTTAGTTAGTTATTCGTTATTACTTGTTATTGGTTATTTGTTATTTCTTACCAATGCCCCATGCCCCATGCCCCATGCCCCATGCCCCATGCCCCATCCCCCATTCCCAACAGTTACTGCACAGCAATTCTAGCCAAAGCAGCACCCCGGTAATAGTGCAACAAAATCTGCTGGTAGCCGTATCCCTGCCTAGCCAAATTGTAAGCCCCCCACTGACTCATGCCCACAGCGTGACCGAAACCTTTGCCAGCAACTTGAAAACCCGTAGGAGGCTTCCCCCTATTTTGGCCGCTAAAAATCCCGCCGTACTGAGGAATCACAGTAAAGCGGGTACTCCTTAAATTTAGAACCCGACGCAAATCCGCGCCAGTCATCACCCTAGAACCGCCATCCCCGACTACTTTCATGGATAAAACGCTGCCGTAAGCGGTAGTACGTTCTGGCTTCATCGAGATTACATTCCCCACACCAGAAATCTTGCTGCTCATTTGAGCGCGGGAAAAATTTTCTTTCCACTGGTAAACCGGCGCGCCTTGGTCGAAGTCAGGAACAGCCCGCAAATAAGGCAGGGGTTCCGTCCAAACATCCTCGACATTTTCCGTATGTCCGCCAGACGCCGAGTGGAAAACGGCTAAAATAATCTGACCGTTGTAAGTCAGAACTTGACCGGCGGTGGCATCCACTGCGGCATAAGTACCCGAAGATTCTGTTTGCAATCCTTTGTAAACCTGGGAAGACTGAGTGTCATCCACATCGTAAAGGTCGGTTTCGCTTTTGAGGCGCTTGTGGAGAGCGTAGGAACGGGCGGCGACTGCTTGGGCTTTCAAAGCCTCTTGAGGCCAATTGCCACTCATTTCGGCACCGAGAACGCTGTAGAGATACTGTTCGATATCGACATAGTTGACGGCGGTTAAGGCTCCTTTTTCGGGAACTAGAAGCGTGCGTCCCCGATACCATCGATCGCCAATCCAAACATAACCGTTTCCGGTCGGCTCGATCCAAATTTGATTGGCAGCCCAGCGGCCAATTGCCACAGTTCCCGATCGAAATTGAGCAGACTGAGAACTGTTGGCGGGCAGTTCCCCCAAATTGCGCCCGCTGCTGTCGCGGATTGCAGCCTTAGTAGAACTGCCGACTTTGATCTGACTCGTCCCGTCTTGTACCGCAACTCGCAAAATCAGCGCCGCCTGTGCTGGGGCTACCATTACCAGCCAAAACAACAGCGAAATCCAAAAGTAGCGTTTTTTTAATGTCGAAAGAACGGAAGTAAAGAACACTCCTGACTGCATTTTAAAATTTTCCTCCTGTGCTGTATGAGTTTGAGAATTTTTAAGAGTTCGGGAAGGTTCGGGAAAAAGGAAGGAGAACGGCAGAAAGAAAACGTTAGAATTGGGGGTGCATCTCAATGCAAGCAAATATATCTGTAGGGGCGAAGCATGACCGCAGTCAATATGGGATTATAACTAATAACTCATATACGGTCATGCTTCGCCCTCTTCAAAAACCAGATGCACCCAGAATTGGGTTTGGCACTTTGTGCGTCAAAAATGATTGGAGCGACTAGATCCTAGCAGCAACAGCGATTTATCTCGGTTCCTGCCTGCGAATATTTCCTTTATGTCGGATTCGCCGCACTCTGGATATTTGTAACATATTTTTTAAGATTTAATTGAGGTGATTTAACTCTTGCAGATTACATTTCTCGGAACTAGCTCCGGCGTCCCCACGCGATCGCGCAACGTATCCAGCATCGCCCTCCGCTTGCCCCAGCGAGCGGAACTCTGGCTGTTTGACTGCGGCGAAGGAACCCAGCACCAATTCCTCCGTAGCGAGCTAAAAGTCAGCCAACTGAGCCGTATTTTCATCACTCACCTGCACGGCGACCACATTTTCGGCTTAATGGGTTTGCTGGCTAGCTGCGGTTTGGCGGGGAATGTCAAGCGCATCGATCTTTACGGGCCTCCGGGACTTGAAGAATATTTGCAAGCTGGCGTTCGCTATTCTCAAACTCATTTTTCTTACCCCGTGAAGGTGCACAAAAGTCATGAGGGAGTTGTCTATGAAGATGACGAATATATTGTTAGCTGCGCTCCTTTGAAACACCGAGTTACTGCTTTTGGTTATCGAGTAACTGAGAAAGACCGTCCGGGACATTTTGATGTAGAAAAAGCGAAGGCTGTGGGTATTCCGTCGGGGCCAGTTTACGGTGAATTAAAACAAGGAAAGACGGTAAAATTATCGGACGGGCGACAGTTTAAAGGTAGTGATTTTTGCGGCCCGGATCAAGTCGGGCGAAAGTTTGTTTACTGTACAGACACGGTTTTTTGTGACAGCGCGGTGGACTTAGCGAAGGATGCCGATCTGTTGGTGCATGAAGCGACTTTTGCCCATCAAGATGCTCAAATGGCGTTCGATCGCCTGCATTCAACTTCGACGATGGCGGCTCAAGTAGCTTTGCTCGCTGGGGCGAAACAGTTGATCATGACGCATTTTAGCCCGCGTTACGCTCCGGGAAATGCGATCGTCCTGGATGACTTGCTCAAAGAAGCGCAGGCAATTTTTCCGAATACAAAAATGGCCTATGACTTTTTGACTTACGAAGTCCCTAGGCCTGTTGAATCGTAGGGTTAAAGTTAATCTGTAGGGTGCGTCGCCATCAAAAATTCTCGAAAAGATCGACTTTGATGTGGGTTTTTTAATTATACCGATCGCTCTGTTGAATTTGACAGTTGTTGCCATGCTAAAATTATAGAGCGATCGCACTTTCGGACAAAAAGGGCGATCGCTCTTTCGGAAAAAGAAACAATTGCGCTACACTCAAAGCATTATGAGACAGCTTGGATGTATTGCGTTACAGGTTTCAAATCGATATCATCGTTGGAAGTCAGTATTTTGAATAAATGCCAGGGGATGCCTGCTGCAATCAAAGCTTCCATCGCGCGATCGAGCTTTGAGAAGTCTTCATAGATGCCAACAAACTGACTAACGCAAGCTAAAGATTCATCTTTCGGGTCATTAACTCCCGTGTATTTGTACTGAATATCAAAACCTGCTTTTTCGCCAATTTCTTCGATATCCCAGTCTACAAGATTAAGATCGATCGCTTCAACGGCTAGGGCAATATGACCGGGCGGTATGGGGTCAAGAGGCTCGCAGCACCAGCCCTCAGAATTGTTCCATACACTTTGACCTTGAGATTCTCGAATTTTCATAAGTTTCTGAACACAAAATGTTACAAACTTGGTTATGATAATTAAGAACGACGATAGTTAATTTATTAACTTAAATGTACCAGATTGAATACACTCCGCAAGCAATACAAGACATAAAATACTTCAAGAAGCACGAGCAACAACAAATCTTGAGCGAAATTCCTGTGCAATTGCGATATGAACCGAGTGTTGAGACTCGCAACCGCAAGCGCACTCGACCTAATAGTATGGCGGAATGGGAATTGCGGATTGCGGAGTTTCGAGTCTTCTATAATGTTGAAGAACAGGTACAGATTGTGGAAATTCAGCGTATTGGCGAGAAAGAGGGCAATACTTTTTTATTTCGCGGACAGCAGGAGGATGTATGACAATTAAATGGAATTATCGAGTGTTTGTGGAAGATAACGGCGATTATATCATTCGGGAAGTGTTTTATGAAGCAGGTGGAGCGATCGCAGGATGTACTGAAAATGCTGTGGAACCTTGGGGAAAAAGCTTAGAAGAATTAGCAAAAAACATTGAGTGGTTTAAAGAAGCATTGACGTTACCCGTTTTGACACTCGCTGACATTCCCGAACCGCTTCGGAGATCGGAGTCAAAGCAAGAGCGAAGTGGCAATGTTTCTCATGAGGCATTGATGGCAGAGTTAGGTTTAGCTGAGCCATCTACTGTGAATTAAATGCAGAGAGCGATCGCACTTTTGGTTATTTGGACAATAAGGGCGATCGCGCTTTGAGATTGGGGATGGGAGAGGCGCGACCTTACTATAATTAACGGATGTTTGCAAAGAATCCCTCCATTTTTTGAACCTCTGACTGTTGAGCTACCTGTGCTTTTTGAAGATCGCTTTGATAGCTTTGTTCACATTTGATTTTACAATCAGAATAATTATCGTCTCCTATATCACATCCTGCTCCGCAAAGCATTTTTATTCCGGATTCAGCTACGACCACATCTCGTTGATAGCTTAAAATAGTGTAAGTTCGCCAGTAGAGTTTAAGATTTTGAACCAGTCTAGTTTTCTCAGCAACACAGCTATCATCAGATGAAATGCGTAGCAAAACTTGTTTGGCATTCTCAAGAGGAAAAATCATGCTAGTAGCTTTGAAGGCATCTACAGGAATATTTCCTATGGCAGATAGTGCCTCTGAAGTATCTATTGGACATGAAGAGCTAAATGTTTGAGGTTTTGAAGGAGGTACATTTGGAGATTCTGGAGTAGGGCTTAGACTTGTATCAGGGATTGTGGTCGATCGTGATTCAGTAGAATTGCAACTTGAAACTGCCCCGAAAAGCAACATAGTGATTGCTATTAGCATAAAATTACGTAACTTAAGCTTGTTCATGATGATTACTTGTTAGGAAAATATGGTGCGTGTTTGCAATAAACAAATAATTATTGTAATTGTAGGTACTGGAATTTTGAGATTAATGGAGAAAAGAGCGATCGAATGGGTGTGGGTTAGGATCGCTCTTCAAAACTAATTCACCTTATTTACCTTTCCTATGTTTGACTTATTACCATTTCTTGGATTATTTATTGTCCGCCAGTAATCGTCATCGAAATTTATGAGAACCTCTTGGCTTACATCTGCATCCAGACTATCGTAATACCACACAAAGTATCGATTACCACTCTTAGCCTGAACCAGTATTTTGTAGTAAAGATTCTCTAATCCAAATTTTTGCAAAACTTTAAATGATTCAGTAGCCATAAGCTCATGCTCCTGTGAATAGCTTAATTGTTAGTTTCTAAATTTTGTGAGGGAGGTGGTAACGGAACATTACCCTCCACGGGAGTCAGTTTATATTCTGGCTTTGTAGCTGCTTTGTTAGCCTCAATTATTTCAGTCATTGCCTGAATCAAGTGAGACTGTGTAAGCTGCTTTTGGTCTTTGGGTTTATCTTCTTTGGCAGCAGCAACTACACCTTGAAAAACAGCATTTTTGATGTCTCTTCCAGAGATTTGATCGAACTGTTTCGCCAGTTCTTCAAAATTTACCGATCGCTCTAAGGGAAGCTTGCTGGGAATCTGAGCTTGCCAAATTTTTACCCGCGCTTCTTCATCCGGTAAATCAAATTCTACTTTCCATCGGATTCTACTTATAAAAGCAGGATCGTAGTTGCGGATTAAATTCGTGGCAAAAATTACAATTCCTTCGTATGAAGAGAGTTGTACGATCATTACACTGCGGGTTAAGTTAACTGCTGTGTCAGTTGACTGGGTAACACTTTCAAGACGCTTTCCCAAGAAAGAATCAGCTTCATCGAAGAATAAAACTGCATCCTGTTCGCTAGCAAACTCAAAAGCTTTAGCAATATTTTTGGGGGTATCGCCAACATATTTAGACTCTAGTTGTTGGTAAGGTACAACTAAAATTTTCTTGTTCATCGCATGAGCTAGTGCTTCAGCAGTCAGCGTTTTACCCGTACCAGGAGGTCCAGAAAAGTTGATGGATAAAGCTTTGTCTAGCTTGTGCTTCTCGCTCATGCCCCACTCATTAAAAATTAAATCTTGATACTGAATTTCAGCCAAAATTAAATCAACCTGGCGTTTAGTTTTCTGGGGTATAACTACATCAACTAAAGTGTACTTAGGTTCTCTGAGGTATGGGCTAAAATCTATGGATGATTCTGAAGATTCGTTCCCTTTCTGTATTTTGTCGCCTAGACTATCCACAACTTTGTCGATCAAGTTATCAACTACACCACCTTTGCCATTGTTAGAGGTGGGGTTTTCTCCAGCAGCTTCCCGAAAAGCTCCTAATCTATCAATTCTTGGCATGATTTATTACCTAGATAAGAACATCAACTCAAAATCAATTATCCCAATTGGTCAAAGACTTTACTTCAGCTTTCGACCTAGTTTTAGGGAAATCCTGATTGTCTCCCTTGAATTTAAAGACTTGTGACGGCTTACTTTCAATATGTTTGGGATCCCAAATTTCCAGAATGATTTCATCCGAGTATTCTCCAGAGTACAAGATCGCATATAAAGTGGTTCCGCGTCCAAATTGTTCGATGAGAACGGGTGCGATCTGGGTTGGCCAGATGGTGGCTAATTTGTCAAAAACACTCTCCAAAGAGATTTTATAAGGTTGAGATACCCCAAAAAGGCGACGCATAAAATCAAAGCCATCACCTTTTTCAAACTTAGGTATTTCGCTGTTTTTATCGGGATACCAAGCATCTAATTTATTGTTGCGCGGTGCATCGTTTCGTGGCATGGTAATGACCTATTGTATTGAAATAAAAGATGGATATTGTCCTATATTATACAGTGTCAATCGACCTGAATAATTAAAGCATTAAAAAACAATTTTTGCCTCATTTTGCCATAATTGTCTACGCTATCAGTCATTTTTTCTACAAACTTGGCAAAGGGGTTATCAGCCAAGATAGATGGCAGTTCTGGTGCAGCAATAAACTGGATGAATAGCATAGTAAATAGCTCTTCCGCCGTTTTTTTCCATTGGTCGTATTCTCGACCTGTTAACTCGTTATCAAGCACATAGATTCTTTCTAACTTAGAAGAAAGAACATTTGAGCGAATTTCTAAATCGCCTTTATCAATCTTTGGAACTGCGTACCCCCTTTCAGAATCGCTGATATTTGTGTCGTATAGCCATATTTTAATGTATTGAAAATTGCAATCAGAGATACGACGACTCTCGCGAAAGATTTTTCTGACAATCAAATCATCAAAGAATCGTTGAACTTTTTCGATGACAACACATTGACCGTTGTTGAGTTTTTCACCAGGAAGTCCAAAAATTTCGATGGTATTTAAAATACCATTACTTTCAGAAGAACGAAAATCAATGTGAAGAAAAATTTTTTCAGGCTTAGGTGTGCGTGACATAGTTCACTCTCATCTAAATTAGTATGAATTCTGCAATTTGATGGTTTTTGTTTCTGACCGATACTTAGGGAGAGGAGAAATCTGAGGAGCTTGTTCTATGCTGAAAACTTGCGAGGGTTTGCTATCAGCATATCTAGGGTCCCAAATTTCCATTATGGTTTCACCTAGCATTGCTCCGGCATAGAAGATAACGTACAAACTGGCGACAAATCCAAAGGCTGCAATTAAAACACTAACAACAGCAGTTTGCCATATTTTTTGCAATGCCCAAACTAAGGCTTCGAGAAAAGCAGCAACAACCCTTCCTAGCCATTCAACTAACTGATCTAATAGACCACCTAACCATGCGAAAAGACCCATCAAATTTACCTCTTAACTACATTATGCTAGAGTCAGCTTAGTTACTATCGGATTCTGTTTGGTAGGCAACTGAACATCAGTTCCCGGTTCTAACATTCCGATCGAGCCTATAACTGATTGATTTTGTGACGATGTTGGATCGATAAATCCAAGAAATACTTCTCTACCCTCTCTGAAAACCGCTATCCACCACTCACGTCGATACCCAAATTCTTGGCGTAAGTAATACTCAATCTCAGACCAAGTATTGTCCAAAAACTGGGCTATATTTGCCAAAAGATATTGAGTAGCTTCTGTTACGTATCCCCAAATTTCTCTGGTAGCAGCAACTAAGTTCTCCCATAACTCCGCAAAAACTCTTGATAGAGCATCAATAACTGCACCAACCCCATAACCCACCGCTGCACCAAGAATGAATCCGGCAGCAGCTTGCAGTAAAATATCCCAAACCATTACTATTTACTCCAGGAAACGTATCGATTCATAAGAATGAACCGCATTAACCGTATGAAGTTGATGTCTTATCCAAACAGATCGAAGAAAGATACCTGTTGCCCGATCGCACGCACCCCAAACAAATACCGCAACGCCTAAGCATCCAGTACCAACTCGGCCCCGCACCAAGCAACATCTTGCTCCTATATATGTATTCGGTTTGAATCCCAAATTTTATGCAAAATCTGGCTTATTGTTACAAATCTTTACACTAGCCCATTAACTGCTGCTGTATCTGCACCCTAAGCTCTTGACAAGCAGCTCTATTTTTTTAAAGCAGAGCGATCGCCACATCCGTTCCTGAAATGATAAACTAAGTGTACTCAGATAACAACTAGCCAAAGCTATAACTTTAGTTAGGCTTTAGCTATCAACTAAGCGAGACATACTGCGATGACATCCAGCGACGAGATGTTTGCTGAAGCTGCGAATAACTGGGACTTGGAAAGGCTCTACAAAGCTATGGCAGAAGCCAAATGGCAAGTATCTCCCCGTGCCAGAAAGGGACTGACAGAACGGGAAAAGCTGTTTCTCCGAGGTTTGCTCTGCGGGCACAGTCCTGCGGAAATAGCTAGCCAACTCCATCAAAGTCGTAAAGGTGTTGAGGTTTATGTATCTAAAACTTTATATCAATACTTTAAAAAAATTACAGATGTACCTAACGAAAAGGTAAGCAACTGGAGAAATATTCACAACTGGCTAGAAGAAGCTGGATATAAAACTATGCCGTCTGTTAAATCTAACTCAAGCAATTATTCACCCCAAGTTCCATTAGTAAATATAGTTAACATAAGTTTGAACAATCAAAGTCATTCAATAACAATTGACATTCACCTCCAACTAACATTACCTTCGCTTTCAGAGCCAACCATCACAGAAGACATGGATACAAAAGATCGCCCCGACACCAACCAATCTAACTAAAAGCCGATCGCCTATAATAGAATCAACACTCATATTCTCAAACGCCATGCAATATAGCTTTGCCACCTGAAGTCGAAGCTAGGAGTGCAGCGCTTTCCTCACCAGCGGCAAATCCAAAATCGAGCGATCGCCCCCAACGACTCCTGAGCAAGACCAATGCTTGCTACAATCGGGAAAGGTAAACGCTGTGGCTAACACTACAGCCCGTAACCCCAAAAGCTAATAGCTAAATTATTAAAAATCTGCCTCTCCTGCCATGTTTAAAAATCTACTCGGCGACCCCAACGCTCGCAAACTGAGAAAATTTCAGCCTTGGGTAGCTGATATCAATATCTTGGAAGAAGACTTACGCGCCCTCTCAGACGACGACCTCAGAGGCAAAACAGCGGAGTTTAAAGAACGTCTGGCCAAAGCTAAATCTCTCAACGAAGAGAAAGAAATCCTCGATGAAATCTTGCCCGAAGCTTTTGCAGTGGTGCGGGAAGCGGGACAGCGAGTTTTGGGAATGCGCCACTTTGATGTCCAACTCCTCGGTGGCATCATCTTGCACAAAGGCCAAATTGCCGAAATGAAAACCGGTGAAGGCAAAACTTTGGTGGCGACGCTGCCGGCTTACCTCAACGCCCTCAACGGTAAAGGCGTGCACATCATCACCGTCAACGATTATCTCGCACGGCGGGACGCGGAATGGATGGGGCAGGTGCACCGCTTCTTGGGACTGACTGTGGGACTGATCCAGCAGGGCATGGATCAGGTGGAACGCAAGAAAAATTATAGCTGCGACATTACCTACGCGACTAACAGCGAAGTGGGCTTTGACTACCTGCGGGACAACATGGCTACTGTCATGGAAGATGTCGTGCAGCGTCCTTTTAATTTCTGCGTGATTGACGAGGTTGACTCGGTGCTGATTGATGAAGCCCGCACACCTCTAATTATTTCCGGCCAAGTGGAACGCCCCAGCGAGAAGTACATCCGGGCGGCTGAGGTGGCTACTGCTCTGAGAAAGGAAAATGAGGAACATTACGAGGTTGACGAAAAAGCGCGGAATGTGCTGTTGACCGATGAAGGGTTTGGTGAAGCTGAGAATTTGTTGGGCGTTACGGATTTGTACGACCCGGCTGACCCTTGGGCGCATTACATTTTTAATGCGATTAAGGCGAAGGAATTGTTTATTAAGGATATTAACTACATCGTCAATCTCGATCGCGAAGTGGTGATTGTCGATGAGTTTACAGGGCGGGTGATGCCGGGACGACGCTGGAGTGACGGTTTGCACCAAGCCATCGAAGCGAAAGAACACGCGGAAATTCAGCCAGAAACTCAGACGCTGGCGACGATTACTTATCAAAATTTCTTTTTGCTATATCCGAAGCTGTCGGGGATGACTGGGACGGCGAAGACTGAGGAAACGGAATTTGAGAAGATTTACAGTCTGGAAGTGACGCTGATTCCGACTAACCGGATTCCCAGCCGTGGCGACCTTTCGGATATGGTTTACAAGGCAGAGGCCGGCAAGTGGAAGGCGATCGCCCAAGAATGCGCCGAAATGCACGAAATCGGTAGACCGGTGCTGGTGGGTACTACCAGTGTGGAAAAATCCGAGTTGCTCTCTAGGCTGCTTCGGGAACTCAAGATTCCTCACAATTTGCTGAATGCGAAACCGGAAAATGTGGAACGGGAGTCGGAAATTATCGCTCAAGCCGGACGCAAAGGCGCTGTGACGATCGCCACAAACATGGCCGGACGGGGTACCGACATCATTCTGGGCGGTAATTCCGAGTACATGGGACGCCTGAAGTTGCGCGAGTATTTGATGCCCCGGATCGTGCGCCCCGATGATGAAGACGGGTTTTCCCTGGTACAAGCGCCCGGTATGGGCGGCCGCCCCGCAGCTCAAGGTTTTGGTCAAACTGCTAAAAAAGTCAAGTCTTGGAAAGCTTCGGCGCAGATTTTCCCGACACAGCTATCGAAAGAGGCCGAGCAACTGCTGAAAGGGTCGGTTGAATTGGCGGTGAAGGAGTACGGGGAGCGATCGCTCTCGGAATTGCAAGCCGATGACATCGTGGCTGTAGCGTCGGAAAAAGCGCCCACCAAAGACATCGTAATTCAAAAATTGCGGGAAGCTTACAATCTAACTCGCAGCGAATACGATGCCTTTACCAGCACCGAACACGATGAAGTTGTGCAGTTGGGTGGCTTGCACGTTATCGGTACTGAACGTCACGAATCGCGCCGGATTGACAATCAGTTGCGCGGCCGCGCGGGACGACAAGGAGACCCCGGTTCTACGCGGTTTTTCTTGAGTTTGGAAGACAATTTGCTCAGGATTTTCGGGGGCGAA
This sequence comes from Microcoleus sp. PH2017_24_DOB_U_A, assembly GCF_020738205.1. NCBI lineage: Bacteria > Bacillati > Cyanobacteriota > Cyanophyceae > Oscillatoriales > Microcoleaceae > Microcoleus > Microcoleus sp. PH2017_24_DOB_U_A. The sequence continues at coordinate 8,977 of NZ_JAEQCT010000081.1, read as the reverse complement.
CGGGTGTCGAGTTTGATGAAAATGTTCGGTGTTGAGGAAGATATGCCGATCGAATCTGGAATGCTGACTCGATCGCTCGAAGGCGCTCAGAAAAAAGTCGAAACCTACTATTACGACATCCGCAAACAGGTGTTTGAATACGACGAAGTGATGAACAATCAGCGTCGAGCCATCTATGCGGAACGCCGCCGAGTCTTGGAAGGTTTGGACTCGAAGGAACAGGTAATCAAGTATGCCGAACAAACGATGGACGACATCGTGGGAGCATACATCAATCCCGATTTGCCTTCGGAAGAATGGGAACTCGACAAACTTGTCAGCAAGGTGAAGGAATTTGTTTATCTGTTAGCTGACATGACTCCGGATCAATTAGAAGATTTGTCAGTTGAGGAAATCAAAACTTTCCTCCACGAACAAGTCCGCAATGCTTACGACATGAAGGAAGCGGAAGTTAATGCCATCCGTGCCGATTTGATGCGAGATGCGGAACGGTTCTTTATCTTGCAGCAAATTGATACTTTGTGGCGGGAACACTTGCAGCAAATGGATGCTTTGCGCGAGTCTGTGGGATTGCGCGGTTACGGACAAAAAGACCCGCTGATCGAGTACAAAACGGAAGGTTACGAGCTGTTTTTGGACATGATGACGGATATCCGCCGCAACGTGGTTTATTCGCTGTTCCAGTTCCAGCCGCAGCCTGCAATGCCTGTTTCGGCTGAGATGGTTTAGAGGGATTTTGTCGGGACACAACAATGTTCGTTGGTGCCAAACAAACGTCAAACGCAGTCATAAACTGCTGTTTTGTGACTAGACCCGATCCCCCCTAGCCCCCCTTAGGTCGGGGGGGACAAGAAGCACTCAAAGTCCCCCTTTTTAAGGGGGATTTAGGGGGATCTAGACTAAGATAAGACGGCGGTTGAAACCGCGTCTACACAAACAAAACCCGCCTCCGCGGGTTGAAGACTGTATTAAGCCCAATCTTCTTGATCGCTTTTTTGTTTCCTGTAAACTTCACCATTAGCGTGAATTTTGCGGGTTTGTTCGTACAGAGTTTCTTCGGTATGATTCCATTGTTGCAGGGCTTTTTTTAAGTCTGCTTGGATATCTCTAGCGCCGGGAAATCCTTTATAGCGAATGATTAATCTTGCTAATTCTGATAAATTGTTGTCGGTTGGTTCTTTGCCTAATAAACTATCGACTGTGGCTCGATCGCGTTTGTATTGCGGGTGCTGTTGGTCTTGATTTTTTGTGTCTAAATCCATATTGTTTGTCCTGGTATATCTACTGAAATTTTGCTTGAACAATCTTATTTTATAATTTTTATAATAAAGAGAATGCTTTTTAACCGCAGAGGGCGCAGAGGGCGCAGAGTCAGAGAAAAGAGAGATTTAGAAGTTGTTTTGTTGCTCGTTTTTGGCTATTGATTTATGTGCCTGGTTTTTCTAAATTTGGCTGTAAGTTTAAAGCTTTTTGTTGATAAATTAAACCTTCATTGGTTCGCCCTTGCTGTTCTAATACTTTGCCTAAGTTCCAGTAAGCGGCTGCTAAGTCTGGCTGCATGGCGATCGCCTTTTGGTAGTATGTTATCGCTTCATCCAGCAAGCCTTGTTTGTAACACATACTGCCTAAGTTAACATAGGCTGCGACAAATCTAGGCTCGCATTCGATCGCCTTTGAGTACGCCCGCACCGCTGCGTCTGTCTTCCCTTGGGCTTGCAGGATATTCCCGAGGGTTTTGTAGGCGGGGGCGAAATTGGGTTGCTGGCGCAGGGTTTGGTAGCACTGGGCGATCGCCTCTACATATCTCTGTTGCGTATAATAAACTTCGGCTATCTTGCTGCGTGCCACCGCCACATCCGGTTCGAGTGCTAGTATTTTTTGGTATTGGGCGATCGCCTCCTCAAATTTTCCTGATTGCTGGAGTTTCTCGCCCGCTGACAAATACTGCTCTGTTAACTCGGAATTTACGGTCATATATTTTTAGTTTAACAGCCGAGTTTACTTTACCACAGGTGTTGGCTAGCAAGCGCAATTCCTACAGATATTCTGACTGTTTGAGATTTTAAATTTGTTTCTGTACCTGAATCGGAAACTACGCATGGAGGCTAGAAACCCGGTTTCTACGAATTTTGAATTGAGTTACGAGAAATCTCCGCAGAAACCCGATTTCTGAGGTCAGTCTGTATCGGCTTCCTAAAAAAATAGTATGATTGTTTAGAAGCAGCATCAACGCTAATTGGGGAGTAAATCTCATGGCATCACTAGCAGGAAAGGTTGCAATTGTGACTGGTGCATCGCGGGGAATTGGACGCGCGATCGCCCTCCGATTATCCCAAGAAGGCGCATCGGTTGTCGTCAACTACGCCAGAGGAACAGAAGCCGCTCAAGAGGTTGTATCCGCGATCGCACTCTCAGGCGGCACAGCATTAGCCGTACAAGCCGATGTCAGCAAAACCGCAGAAATTCGCGATTTGTTGGATCGCACTCTCGAAACCTATTCACAAGTCGATATTTTAGTCAACAATGCGGGAGTAATTCTTTACAAACCTGTAGCAGAAGTTACCGAAGCAGAGTTTGACAATCTGTTTGCAGTTAACGTCAAAGGCACATTTTTTGCTTGTCAAGAAGCTGCTAAACGCATGGCAGATGGAGGCAGAATTGTCAACTTTTCTAGTTCGACAACGGCGATAATGATGCCAACTTACGGGGCTTACGTGGCGACAAAAGGCGCGGTGGAACAGCTAACTCGATCGCTGGCGAAGGAATTGGGCGATCGGCAAATTACAGTCAATGTCATTTCTCCGGGCCCCACGGATACAGAACTTTTCACTGTCGGCAAAACCCCCGAACAAATTCAAAGATTTATGCAAATGACTGCTTTCGGAAGACTCGGAAAAGTTGAAGATATAGCAGATGTGACGGCTTTTTTGTGTAGCGAACAAGCCAGATGGATTACCGGACAAAATATCCGCGTTAACGGCGGAAGTGCTTGATTCAGTTGACAGTTGACAGTTGACAGTTGACAGCACTTGACAAAGGAAGGAAGAGGATTGGAGTAATGAATATTTTTTTTTATTTCTTCCAAAAAAGGTTCCGGCTTTAAAGCAATTATTTGTGATAAAGTAACGCGGGGCGGAGCGATCGAGATTGAAAACATCAGGAGAAAAAAACCGTGAAAGCTGCTTACTACGAACAACTCGGCAACGCGAAAGATGTCCTCAAAATTGGCGAAATCGATGTTCCAGAATTGGGCGCAAATGATGTGCTGGTTAAAGTACGCGCATCCGGAATTAACCCATCCGATGTTAAGCAGCGCAGCGGTTGGGGCGGACTCACAATGCGATACCCGCGAGTCATTCCCCACAACGACGGTGCGGGCATAATTGAAGCAGCAGGAGAAGGCGTGCCACAGTCTCGAATTGGGGAACGTGTTTGGATTTATGAAGCCACTTTGCCCCGCCAGTTTGGTACGGCGGCGGAGTATGTTGTTGTTCCCAGCGAACAAGCGGTTTTTCTACCGGAAAATACAGATTTTGCAGCGGGTGCTTGTTTGGGAGTTCCGGCTATGACTGCACACCATTGTGTTTTTAAAGATGGTGCTGTTACTGGGAAAATTGTATTGGTTGCGGGCGGGGCGGGCGCTGTTGGTAATTATGCGATCCAATTGGCAAAATGGGGTGGCGCGACGGTTATTTCGACGGTAAGTTCTGCGGAAAAAGCAGAAATTGCTAAAACTGCGGGAGCTGATTATATTGTTAATTATAAAGCTGAAGATGTGGTGGCGCGGATTAAGGAAATTGCGGGCGGTAAAGGGGTCGATCGCATAATTGAAGTTGATTTTGCCGGAAATCTGGAAATTAATCTCAAAGCGATCGCCCGTAACGGCACGATCGCCACCTATGCTTCTGATTCAAATGCAACGCCTCAAATTCCTGTGTACTCGTTAATTTACAAAAATCTTACCGTTCATTACGTCCTAGTTTATGCTATGGACAAAGCAGCGCACCAACAAGCGGCGGCAGATATTACGACTTGTCTGAAAGCTGGAGTTTTGCGACACGTTATTGCTGGGCGCTTTGGTTTAGACGAGATTGCGGCCGCTCATGAATTGCAGGAAAGCGGTAGTGCGATCGGCAATTTGGTTTTATTGAGGTAGATTTTTAGGCACGTAGTTGCGCTGTCTTCGCTCTTCGATTTGTTCAAAAGCGCTAAGAAAGAGCGCTTAAGCGCAACTACATACCTTGATTTAATTCGATCGCACCGAGAATCGATCGCCACAATCAAGGAGACAGTTGCCACACCTTGATCGTGTCGTCATAACTGCCGCTGATCAGAGTTTTGTCCTGAGGATTAAAAGCCAATTCCACCCAAGTAGAATGACCTTTCAGCGTGCCTTGCTCCCCGCCATCCATCGCCCACAGCTTGATAGTTCCGCTCAAATCGCTGCTGGCTAGCGTCGCCCCGTCGGGACTGAAAGCTACAGACTGAATTCGATCGGTATGACCGGCAAAAGTCACCTCACCGGACGGTTCGGGCCCGTGATCCGTGGTGATATCCCAAATCCTCACGGTATTGTCCCAGCCGCCGCTGCCCAAAATTGTACCGTCGGGGCTGATCGTAAGCGCCGAAACAGCATCAACATGACCAGTCAGAGTGGCTTGGAATGCCCCTGTTTTCCAATTCCACATCTCGATCCTACCGTCGCCTTTGCCAGCAAACAAAGTGTCTTTATAGGCACTGAAAGCTACCGAATGCACTTCGTCGGTTATCCCTTTGAGTGTTTGCAACTCGGCCCCGCCTTCGACTTGCCACAACTTCAAAGCATTATCTTTGCCTACACTGGCGAGGGCTTTGCCGTCGGGACTGAACACCACCGAGAACACGCCGTCTGTGTGTCCGTCCAATGTCCGAATTAACTGGCCAGAATAGAAATTCCACAGTTTAATCGTACCGTCAGCGCCACCGCTGGCGATCGTCCTGCCATCGGGACTCACTGCCACTGACCACACGGGCCCCAAATGTGCCGCCAAAACCTTGAGCACTTTACCGTGACGCTTGTGCAGCAGGTGAATTGTCCCATCGTTGTTGCCACTAACTATCACGCGGCCGTTGGGAGTGACTGCTACCGCCCACACCGGATTTTTGTCTTGCTCTGTCAAAGTCCGCACTGCGGGGTGTGACAGCGATGGCTCGCTGCTGAAATTCTGCATGGGGGGCGGGTCGAACCGAATGTCGGGAATGCTAGAAACAGGCTCATTGGAAGTGAAAGCCTCCGATACCGGAGATGGCAAGCGAGAACCGAGCACCAATGAAATCAGAGCAACTGCGGCTCCCCCCCACATAGCTAAAGTCCACTTGGGTTTGCTGACAATCACCTCTATCGGTGTCGGGCCGTATTTCATGTCTGTGAGAATTGCTTCGATCGATCGATAGCGTTTTGATGGTTCTCGCTGCACCATTTTGTCCAGGATGCGGCCGAGTCTGGCCGAAACTGGTACTTTCAAATAATCCCTCCAGGCCCAAGCGTCGGCTTTGATGTCAAACAAATCAAAGGGCGACATTCCCGTTAACAAGTGAATGCAGGTGACGCCCAAACTGTAGATGTCGCTGCTCTTAATTGCTTCACCTTTAATTTGTTCCGGCGCCGCGTATTCGGCAGAACCCGTCACTGTTTCTGTTTTCAGCGGCCCGCTGTTGGCAGGAATTGCGGAGCCGAAATCGACTAAAACTAGCCCGGATTCCTCCTCCCAAGAATCCAGATGCTCTTTCCCGACTATTGCTGCCGACGTTTGGGAAGATTTGCGGTGAACAATATTGGACGGTTTGATATCTCGGTGAATCAGTTGATTTTCGTGGACAAATTCCAGCACTGGTAACAACTCGCTCAGCAGATACCAAATGTGAATTTCTTTAAAAACGCCTTTTTCCGAAAGCCGATCGGCTAAATTGCGCCCTTCAATGTATTCTTGCACTAAATACTGGCAGCCTTCGACTTCAAAAGATGCCAGCAGTTTCGGTATTTGCTGGTGTTTGCCCAACTTGTCGAGAACTGAGGCAGAACCCAAAAATGTCCGGTTGAACTGGTTTTGACCGTCGGCGATTGACGGCATGGGGCCGCAGAACTGTTGAATGACGCAGCGGGGTTGCGCTGGTTGGTCTTCATCGGCTGCTAGGAAGGTGCGGCAAGCGATACTTTGACCGAGGGTGTGAAAGACTCGGTAGCGCCCTTTGAGCAGCAAGTTCGACTCGCAATTTGTGCAGGCTGTCGCGCGATCGAGATTTTTGGGATTTTGGCAATTGGGATTTATGCAGTAACTCATTTGTCTTGCCGCTGGAGACCCCCGTCCGATTTAAAGGGAGGAGTGGGGGAGGAAAGCGGGGCGGTGCGTGCCGCTTCCTGTGGACAAATTAAATAATTTGAATCTTTGCTTTATGATAATTGTTTCCTAGATTTTAGCCACAATTGCTTCGATCGATCGCGCGTAAATTATTGCTGAGACCTATTTTCCAAAATAATACAACTGTAGAAAAAATTTCCACCACTATCGAGTCAGTCATCCCCAAAATTCTTCAATCGTCCGACACTGCGGCAAGCAAGGGCGACCGCGCTGGCGACTTGTCAGTCAGCGTAGCCGAAGCAAGCCTAAGGAAGCCGTCGCAGTCTAAAATCTCTAATTGGTAGGACTTTTATTCGAGCGATGCTTAATAAGTCGATCGCACCGAACATGATTGCTCGGCTGGACTCGCTGTCAACGAATTACGGTATACTGTCGTTGTGGATACAGTAATTGCGGCGATGGAGTCAATTTCAAATTTCCAATCAACTGAAAAATTGAAATTTTGGCAACTTTCGCCAAACTAACTAATAACTTTTAACTATTACCTATGCCGTTAATTCGCGTTCCCAAACCTTGGGAAATTCTCGACTCACAAATTACCTCAGAAACAGCCTTTCTCAACCGCCGCCGTTTCATGACCAATTTAATTGGCGCCGGCGTGACGGCTTCGCTGCTACCACTTACAGGCTGTCAAAGCAATGACAGCTCAAAAACTGCTCTCGAAAAAAGCTCAACCCAAGCATATTCTGGCTTGAACCGGAATCCTGTCTTTGCGAAAGTCGATCGGGCAATTACCGACGAAGCCCTAGCTACCAAATATAACAACTTTTACGAATACGGAGGCACAAAATCTATTTGGCAAGCCGCCCAAGCTTTACCAACCGAAAACTGGAAAGTAGAAGTAACTGGTTTAGTCAAAAATCCCCGCACCTACGATATAGACGACCTCCAGAAAAAATTTCCCATCGAAGAACGAGTTTATCGATTTCGCTGCGTAGAAGCCTGGTCGATGGTAGTTCCTTGGGTCGGATTTCCCATGAAATTACTCATGGCTGATGTCGAACCGCAATCGAATGCTAAATTTGTTCGCTTCACCTCATTTTACGACTCAAAAATCACTCCCGGCCCCGGTTTGATGTCGCAATTTTATCCTTGGCCTTATACCGAAGGTATGCGAATCGAGGAAATGGCAAACGATTTAGCATTTTTTGCCACAGGATTGTACGGGCGGCGCTTACCCAAACAAAATGGGGCGCCGCTGCGGCAGGTGATTCCCTGGAAATACGGTTTTAAGGGCGCAAAGTCGATCGTTAAAATTGAATTTGTCGAAAAACAGCCCGCCACTTTTTGGAATACCATCGGCCCCAACGAATACGCATTTGAAGCCAATGTCGAACCCGACAAACCGCACCCCAGATGGTCGCAAGCCAGCGAACGGGTAGTCGGGCCCGGTAACAGTTGGTCGTGGGAAACTCGCCCAACTTTGCCCTATAACGGTTACGGCGAATATGTCGCAAGCCTTTACAGTTAGCGAAATTTCACACTCAGATAGGACGTATGGTTGAAACCGCGTCTACACAAACGATGTCCGGATGGTGCGCGGACAGAAGAAAAAACCTAATTTCAACCGCCGACTCTTCAACCCGCGCACCATCCGAGTTTTGCCTGTATAGACGCGATTTCAACCGCCCGATCTTATTCTATAGCGGTTCTCAAGCATGGTGAGATATGCCCCATGCCCTATGCCCTATGCCCTATGCCCGGTCTTATTCTAAGTTAATTTCCAGTTAATAAAAAAGGAAAATATGCAATGCTTGAAATTCCCGGCATTCAAACATTAAATAAAATACACGAAAATTCTATTTCAACAGTTTATCGAGGTATTAGAGAACAAAATCAACAGCCAATTATTCTCAAACTACTCAACGAAGACTATCCAACTCCCGGCGAAATCGTCCGCTACCGACAGGAATACAAAATTCTTCAAATCCTCAACCTGCCAGGAGTCATCAAAGCCTACGACTTACAAAAATATCGCAACACTCTCCTTCTAATCTTAGAAGATTTTGGCGGTTTCTCATTGAAACAAATGCAGGAACAGCAAAGCTTTAGCCTGTTTGAATTTCTCAATATCGGCATTCAAGCCGCCGCAATATTAGGACAAATTCACGCAGCAAACATCATCCACAAAGACATCAACCCCGGCAACATTATTCTCAACCCAGCCACAGGAAAAATCCAAATTATTGACTTCGGAATTTCCACCCTGTTAACCCGCGAAACTCCTACCATAAAAAATCCCAATATTTTAGAAGGAACTTTAGCCTACATTTCACCAGAACAAACAGGGAGAATGAACCGTTCTCTAGATTACCGTACAGATTTTTATTCCCTCGGCATTACTTTTTACGAACTGCTAACCAACCAATTGCCTTTTGAGACCAAAGATGCAATGGAATTGGTACACTGTCACATTGCAAAACAGCCATTGCCCATCAACAAAATCAATCCACAAATTCCTCCGGCTGTGTCAGCAATAGTGGCTCTCCTGACTTTATGGTGTATAATGTAACAAACAATACATTTACTGTCATGGACTTTTATTTAGACTATATATTAGACTTGCCTGGAGTCAAGAT